>NZ_JBDGAB010000017.1:0-70172 GCF_040910705.1 Blautia sp. RTP21359st1_E11_RTP21359_211015 | reverse complement strand
GGATATATGTGATTGCTTTTTTATACTGCCCATTCTTAAAAGTCGCAATCGGATAATTCTTTGATTCTGCATGGCCGGCACTGTCTGTTACCAGAGTTTCCAGAACTTTACCTTTACTGTCACAAAGGGCAAATTCTACACCTTTCATTGGCTTCTTGGTATCTTTATCTGTTTTATTTAAGATCACCTTGCCCATTGCCTGTTCATCTTCCATTTTGGTTCCCTGAATATCTCCGGTGTCCTTAATCTCAAATGTCACTTTATTTGCCACAATGTAACCCTTCGGTGCTGTTTCCTCCAATAATGTATAAGTACCGATTGGAAGTTTCTCCACATAATGGTGCTGATCACCAGACGTCCAGCTTTCCATAACTTCCTGGTTTTCATTAAGGATATACAGCTTCGCACCTTTGACCTCGCTGCTTCCATCTGTCATATCCACCTTACTGATCAGAATTTTTGTTGTATCGTCCTGCATTTCTACTTTCTGTATATCTGCAGTATTTTCTACTACAAACGTAATGGATTCTGCAGTTGCATAGCCATCAGCAGGAATTGTCTCTGTTAATGTATATTTCTTTCCAACTTCCAGTTCCTTAATGATGTGTGGTGTGCTTCCGGATGTCCACTCATCCACAACGTTTCCCTCTGAATCGGATACTTTCAGTTTTGCACCTGGTAATTCTTCCCCGGTTATAATATCTGATTTTGTGATTTCAAAAGTAGTTGGCTCATCTTCATAAGTGAACTCAAAGGATACTTCTTCAACCTCTTCTCCCGCATAAGCAAAATCAAATTCCTTGATTTCTTCTGTTGTCACAAATCCAGCAGGAGCCTGCACTTCTTTTACATAGTAGCTGCCATTGATTGGAAGATCTGCCGTAAATACAATTCTTCCATCCTGATCCGTAGCTTTCTGCTCGATCATGGTATCTGCTTTCAGGATTACTTCGCCTTCTGCATTTAAAATATCATTCTTTGTATAAAGTGCAAATACTCCGCCTTCCAGAACACGGTCTGTATTTTTTTCTTTCTTAACTACAGTTACTTTTGCTTTCTGGCGGTTATTCTGCCAGTCCTCATCATAAGTCACAACCGGAGTATTCTGATCACGATAAGTCAGATCAACCTCTCTGATTTCTCCATCCAGAACATATCCATCCGCCGTCTCTTTTTCCTTTACATAATATTTGCCTAAAGGAAGATCTTCTGATCTCGCATATCCAAGAGCATCTGTCGTAATTGTTGCTACCAGTTCGTCCTTTTTATAATAATCACTGCTTTCCCCATCTGCAGCCTTGATATCCTCCGCTGCATAAATTTCAAAAGTAACATCTTTCAAAGAACCTGTAACATAACCAAATGCTGCGTCCATGCCGCCTGCCAGCATATCTTTCCAGGTAACTTCCTTGACAAATTCACCTTTTTTATTGATGATGATTCGTCCAACCGGAACAGCATCCTTCATTTCTACTTTTTGAACATCTGCAGTATCAGAAACTGTAAATTTCACTTCCTCCGCCTGCAGATAACCATATGGTGCAAACTCTTCCCGAAGTGTGTAGGTTTTTCCCACATGGAGTCTTTTTATTACATGAGCTTTTCCTTTTACAGAAGTCCATTTTTCTACTTCTTTTCCGTCTGAATCCAAAATCGTCAGTGTTGCTCCGTCAAGTTCCACACCTGTTGTAATATCTGATTTCGTAAATTCAGTTGTTGTCGGCGCATTCCTAAAAACAGTTTCCAGTTTTACTGTTTTTACTTCCTGTCCCTGATATTTCGCAGTCACCTCAATCTGCTCATCAGAAGATACAAAACCATCTGGTGCTGCCAGTTCTTTTATATAATAAGTTCCAAATGGCAGATCCTGCTCAAAAACAGCTTTTCCATCTTCACCTGTTACCGCTTTTGTAAGCAGTTCGTCTGCTTTTACCAGTACCTTATCCCCTGCTTTTATATCCTCTTTTGCGTAAAGACCAAACTCTGCTCCAGAAAGCCCTTTCTCATTTTCAGCATCTTTTTTCACAACTGACACTTCTACTTTCTGGCGGTCATTTATAAACTCTGCACTCTGTGAGATCACTGGTGTATCCTGGTCTGCATAGACGAAAGAAATCTTCTGTTCTTCTTTATTTAATACAAATCCCTCTGGTGCAGTCTTTTCTACCACTTTGTATTCTCCTAAAGGCAGATTATCAAGATCTGCTTTTCCGGATTCATCCGTTGTCAGTTCTGCAACTTTTGCACCCTTTGCATATTCCAGGATTCTTTTTCCTGTGTCATCTTTCTGGAAATCAGCTGTATAAATATCCTCTGCAGCATACACTTCATATACTGCACCGGAAAGATTCTGAACTTCATACTTAAAATCATTCTTATAGGTCGAAAGAACCTCTCCTTTTTTCTGTACAGTGAGTTTTCCTTTCACCGGATGATTCTCATATACAACTTCAATGATTACATCACCTGATACCGGATCAGTCTGATACAGGGTATTGGTGTCCACCTGTATTTCGACATAATTTTTGTTAATGGTATAACCGTCCGGTGCTGTTACCTCTTCGATTCTATAATGACCGATTTTTAAATTCTGCGGCAAGATCAGATATCCGTCTATATCTGTGAAATAAGAGGTATGTGTAACGGTTGTCGGGTATGTAGTTACCTGCTCTACATATTTTTCATGATCCAGATCATAAATTTTAAACTCTGTTCCCGGAATTAAAACTGATTTTTTAGTCTCGTCATCCTGTTTAATGATTTTCAGTTTTGCAGAAAATTCTTTATCCAAAAGAACTCTCCATGTCTGCGGCTCTGTTGGTTTATTCTCTGTAATCCGGACAATAAAATCATCTACAGGTTTGTAATTATGGGGTGTTGTAGTTTCTCTCACCAGATATGTTCCATATGGAATTGCAATGGATTTTACATAGCCTTTCTCATTTGTAAAAATTTCCGTTGCTCCATTTTCACCGATCACAACCGGCTCTGCAGAGGAAAAAACATAATTTCCATCCTCTTTTACCACCAAAGAAGATACCAGATATGCACTAAATCCAGCTCCGGATAGTAATGCAGCATCTGTGTCTCCATTATTGGCAGCTTTAATAAGTTCAAACGGCTGTTTCTTCACCGTTTCCAGTGAGGTACACTCTTTTTCTACAACCGCTGTCAGATCACCTTCATCACTGCATACAAGATCATATTCATGCTCGTCTGCCAGATATCCTACGGATGGGGTAATTTCCTTGATGTAATACTCTCCAAGATAAAGATTCTCTATCCTTGCTTTTCCTTCTTTATCGGTAGTTAGCGTACCAATCTGGCTTCCGGCTTTATAAATAACGCCTGTCTTTCCATCTGGATGGGTAATGTCGTTTCTTGCATAAAGTCCATACACCGCATTTTCCAGGGAAGCATCTCCCTGTGCCTTATTTTCTTTTGTCTCGGCATCTTTTTTATTCAAAGAGATTGCAGCACTGACCCTGTCATTCACAAAAGTATGACTGAAAGAAATTTTTGCCTGTTCATCATTGGTATAACTGAACTGGAAAGAATAAGTATCTTTCTCATTTCTGACATAACCAGCCGGAGCCTGGACTTCTTTTACATAATAAGAAAATCCCACTGGAAGATCTGCTTTAAATGCTGCTTTTCCATCAGTACCAGTAATTGCAGTCTCAATCAGAGCATCTTTTTTTACTGCTACTTTTCCATCCACAGTTTTCATATCCTGCGCTGCAAACAGAGCAAAATGCCCTCCGGATAGTGTATTTTCAGTATCTTTGTCTTTCTTTATCACCTGCACCACTGCTTTCTGACGGTCATTTGTAAAGGTAGTCTCTGAGAAAGCCGCTTCTGCAGTCTGCCCTGCATAAGAAATGGTTACTTTTTTTGTTTCTTTTGCATTATAAAAATTTTCCGGAGCCTGTGCTTCTGTTACATTATAGCTTCCAAGCGGAAGATTCTTTACCGTTACAGAACCGTTCTCACCTGTGATCAGATTTTTCGCTACTTCTGCGCCTTTTTTGTAAACTGTTTTTCCACCTGCTGTTACAATATCCTCGGCAGCATATACGTTATAAACGGCTCCTTTCTGACGGCGTTTCTCATACTGGAATGAAGTTCCATTTTCATCAGATACAGCTCCTACAAAAACTTCTCCCTCTTTATAAACGGTCAGATTTCCTTTCTGCTCTTTGTCCGTTACAGTCTGTTTGGTTGTACTGCCAACTACTAATTTCACTCCATACGAAGAAGCCTGGACAACATAACCTTCCGGTGCTGTGATTTCTTTTAAGTAAACAGTATCCTGTGTCTTGGTAAGAGTTACACGTGAAGAACCATTGCTGTCTGTTGGCGGCATCTTAACAATCAGCTTTGTGCAGGCGTTATCACTATATACTCCATACACGGCTCCGGCCAGATTTTTTCCAGTATCGCCATCTTTCTTTGTAATTTCAATAACTGCTTCTTCCGGCCAGTCAACTGTAATCTGCAGGTCAGAGGAATCTGTATAGTAGCCAAAACCAATGTCCTGTGAACTCTCCAATTTTAAGAGCATTGCATGGAAATCCAAAGGGAAATTAGATGTGATCGCATACTTTCCTTTCAGGCTACCCATATTGGCTGTTGTAGCTACAAGATGGAATTTCTCTCCACCCTTTACAGTGACATTTCCAGATGCCGTTTTTCCTGTGGTTTCATTAACAAGGCTTACTCCGTTCTCCAGATGAATGGTAATGGTAAATGCTTCATTTGCCTTCCAGGTAAAACTTTCTGTTTCCTTTCCCGTTGCATTAACGGAAAGTCCTGGAAGAAGTTTCATTGCTGTCGGATCAGGCATTTTAGCAAGAGCTGCTTTAATCTCTTTCAGCATATTTTTAGCGGTTGTAGAAAGCGCACCTCCAAATCCGGATTCGCCATCATATAAATAGTCAACCAGGTAATGCTGCATGGCTCTTGTCTCAGAACTGCATCCATATTTTTCCATAATGGATTTTACATTATATCCATTGAATGTATGTCCCCATCCTGGACCGCCATATCCATAGAATAAGGCTTTTCTCAAATATTTATCATCTCCGCCTTCATCCAGTTCAACCATATTTTTATATGTTGTCCCACTTGGAGGTGACTGCATGGAGTGCTGCATACAATACGCATTTACTGTATAAGTCTTTCCGCCTGCTTTGTAACGAACATATTTGTAGCTGTCATTTCCACCCTGTCCCATAACTGTATCAAACGGATGAAGCTGGCCATCTGAATAATAGTAATATTTATTTGCTTCAATATTTGTTGCATCATCCCATGGAGTATCGGTTGCAAGTAACATGATACCGTTTTCTGCCTGATCCATGGAAACACTTAGATCAATGTCATCTGCTGGCATTTCAAAACTGAATTTATCCGATTCTTCGTGATAAGTCACCTCAGAATACAATAAATCTTCTGTATTCTCTGTCTGGTTTGCCTGTACTTTTGTTGTTCCTACTGCAATTAAGCTGCCTTGCGGCATATCTCCGGAAAAAACAACGGTTTCTCCTGGCTGATACTGTCCATCTTCATGGTTCAGCTCAATATGAAATTCCTCTCCACGAACAATATTTACCTGATAATTTCCATCTGCATCTTCTGTTTTCTCTGTTCCATCTGTAAAAGAGTCGTCTGTCGCCTCTGGCATTTCTTCCGGATCTGTATCTGTAATTTCTTCAAATGTGCTGTCTGTATCCGGATTATCATCTATGGCAGGTTCTTCTGTTGAAACTTCCTCAGACGGGTTTTCCGGAATTGGTGTATCTATTGGCTCTTCCTCAACCGGAATTTCTGTCGGAGTTACTTCTTCATAGATTCCATCCTCTGACGGAATTTCTACATTTACCTCATCCTGCACAGGTTCTTCACTCTCTGCAGTGCCTATGGCTGGTTCCTCGCCTTCTGCTTCATTCTCATCTTCCTGGTTGCTTACAGATTCCTGATTCTCAGATTCAGCAACCTGCACCACCGCTTCCTTTACAATCAGCTTACGATTAATCTGATAAATTGGGTGGCCACTTACTGGCTCTACATAATAAACAGCTTTGTATGTATCTTCGTAATCTGTTGTAAAGTCCTGCTTTTCCTCATTTTTTGCCTCATGGAAAGTGATCTTCACCTTTTTTTCATCTGGTATTTCCAGTCCGGTAAAATCTTTCTCCACTTCAAAAATACTGCCTGTTTCCAGTTCCAAATCTTTTGCTTTTACCACCTCATCTGCATCAAGTTCATTTTTTACCTCTTCGTATAACGGTGGCTCTTCTGGCACTGGCACTACATCTGCCGCATAGGACAGTATTGGAGATAGAATTGTAGATAACACTGTAAGCATTGCCAAGAATCCCGACAAAAATCTTCTCATATTTTTTTTATTCTTCATTCTTTTTTCCTTTCTTCCGTTCCGGGAAAATCAACTGAAACTTTGGATTTCCGGTTTCTGAAACCTCCATCTTTATAGTTGCTTCATACTTCCTTTTTGTTTTCTCTGATACCAGATCTTTGAAATGCACCTGCTTCTCACTCAGCAGTTTCCTGACAGTTGCTTCATCAAGTGTTTTTCCCTGACTCTCAAAAAATCGGTTATTTTTCCATAAAGTAAAACTGCAATCACTTCCTGAACAATAATAATTTCTCTTTCCCACATAAACCTTATTGCCGCATCTTGGGCATTTTCCAATTTCTTTCCGACCATCTGAAAATAGTTTCTGGTATTCTTCCACTGGCTGTCCATTATCACTTACCAATTTGGTAACCATTTTTTCAATTTCGAAGAGAAATTCTTCTACATTTTTCTGGCCTCTGGAAATCAGTGTCAGATCATTTTCCCATTCTGCTGTAAGTTTTGGTGATTTGATCATTTCCGGAAGAATCCTGATCAGATTTCTTCCATCTGCTGTAGGTAATATCTGCTTCTTTTTACGCTCAATAAAGCCTTTCTCAATCAGTTTTTCAATAATCGCTGCCCTGGTAGCCGGAGTTCCAAGCCCTTTTCTCTCTGCGTCTTCTATCGTATCCGAACTTCCAGCGTGTTCCATGGCACTAAGGAGCGTATCCTCCGTATAATGTTTCGGCGGTGCTGTAAAATGTTCACTAAATTTTACAACAACACATTCAAATACCTGTCCTATTTTTATGTCTGGAAAATCACTTTCCTCCTCTTCTGGCTTTTCTGCATTTTTCCCATATGATTTAAAGAACCGTTCTTCCACTTCTTTCCATCCATATTGGAGAACATTCTTTCCAGATGCAGTAAACAGTTCTCCATGACAGGAAATTTCAGTCTTAATACTCTCATATATGTATTCCTGTTCCGATGCACATAATAACTTTGATGCAATCAGCATAAGAATTTCTTTTTCTCCACCCGGAAGTGCTTTTAAATCCGTGTTTGCAATTTCTACCGTTGGTATAATTGCATGATGATCTGATACCTTTTTGCTGTTTAAAAGTCTTTTTATCTCTGGTTCCGAACCCTTCATTGATATTTCTGGAAATACTCTATTTACCGCATCAATAACCAAAAACGCATTTTCTTCCATATCATCTGTAAGATATTGGCTATCCGTCCTTGGATACGTCACCAGTTTCTTCTCATAAAGGCTTTGGGTATAGTCCAAGGTTTGCTGTGCCGTAAATCCAAGAAGACGATTTGCTTCCCTCTGTAATGTGGTCAGATCATATAATTTCGGCGGCTGTACCTTTTTCTTCTCTTTCTTTACTGAAAGAATCTGTGCAGTTTCATCCTTCATATCCTCCATCATCTGAACGGCAGCACTTTTCTCTTTTATCCGGTTGCTTACAGCATCCAATCCATCCATCAGAAGATGAACCAGATAATACTTCTCTTTCTGGAAGTTCTCGATGCTCTTTTCCCGTTCCACCAGCATTGCAAGTGTAGGTGTCTGCACCCGACCTACAATCAACCGATGGTGATACAGCACCGTAAACAGTCTGGTGGCATTAATTCCCACCAGCCAGTCTGCTTCACTTCTCGCCACCGCAGAATAATAAAGATTATCATATTCATGTCCATCTTTCATCTGCTGAAATCCTTCCAGAATTGCTTTTTCCTCCATGGAAGAAATCCACAGTCTTTTAAAGGGAAGTTTACATTCTGCCTGGTTATATACCAGACGGAAAATCAACTCCCCTTCTCTTCCTGCATCTGTTGCACATATAATTTCTGTGACATCTGCTCTGTGAAGCAGTTCCTTTAAAACCCGAAACTGCCCTTTGGTACTTTCTTTAATCTGATATTTCCAATTCTCCGGGATCATGGGAAGTGTTTCATATTTCCATGCTTTCCAGTCATACCGGTACTGATCTGCACTGGCCAGTTCAATCAAATGCCCAATACACCAGGAAACCAGATACTCTTTTCCTTCCAGATAGCCATCTTTTACGTTTATGGCATGAAGCACCTTCGCAATGTTTCTGGCTACGCTGGGTTTTTCCGCAATTACAAGCTGCAATTTTCTATCTCCTTTCTGCACCTGTCGCTGTAATTAAGTGAAACAAAGTTATTCCTCTGATTCTTCGTCTTCTACTTCACCTTCCATTTCATATTCTTCTAATTCTTCATCATCCTCACGAATTGTATCTTCTTCCTCCTCATCGTCGTCCTCGTCCTCTTCATAATCAAAAGAAGTATTTCTTCCTTTCATAAATTTCCAATAATAGTAAGCACCACAAACTCCTGCCAGAACCAGCAGCATTAATAAAATCGTGCCGGAATTATTGCTTTTCTTCTCAGGTTCTTCCTTTTCTTCCGGTATGATCGTAACTTCTGGTTCCGGTGTCTCTGTGATCTTCTCTGTTTCAAGTGGCAGTGCGGATTCTGCAATAGCCTGGTTCTGTGGAAGTGTGACCATGTTGGTATCCGTAAAGTTCAACAGATCATTTTCGCCTACCTCTGTAAGAAGATAAACATTTTCATCCGTTTTATCCTTATCTACGATCAGATAAAAAACCTTATCACTTTTTGTCTTGATCGTATAAAATTCCTTTCCCCCTTTGTCCTGAACTGTTCCTGTTGTCATGCCGGAAGCAGAACTTTCTCCCTGCACCCGTCCGGTATCTGCTTCTGTATCCGTTTCATTTCCTGTGTTTTCTGGTTCTGTTGGTGCAGTAGCAGTCTCGTTCGTTGTCTGATGTTCCGTTACGGTTGCCGTAGCACTGGTGGGCTTACTTGCAGTTCCATCGACTGGCAAAGAAGCTGCATTCTGCTCCGTTCCTGAAACCTCTGTATTCTCTTTTACTGCATCTGGATTTTCATAATAAGGGTTTCCTACTTTATAGATCTCTGACATATTTCCTGCTTTGTCTTTTGCCTGCAGGGTAAAGTATTCATAGGAAGTATCCGCTTTTTGCAAACGGACATTTAATGTATTATTCGTCAGTTCTGTGAATTCATTTCCATTGACATACAAAGCAGCAATTCCCGATTCCGCATCAACTCCCTGCACGATCAGTATCCCGTTCTTCGCAGCCGCAATAATAGTTGGTTTTGTTTTATCAAAACACTCTATGTAACGATTCTGCTCATAAGTATTTCCATTCTGATCGGTAACTCTCACATAAACACTACAATTAGAAGAGATGGATACTTCCATATTTCCGGTTATGTCTGACCATCCTCCATTTTCTGAAAGTCTTGCTTCTACTTTTGCAATAGAAAAAGCACCTGTATTCTTTGTATCTTCCACTTGAATTTTTACGGTTGCCGTATCTGTCTGCCAGCCTTCGGGTTCTGTAAAGGTAATCCCTACTTCCGGTGTTTCCGTCACATCATTTCCTGCATCTTCCTGTGCCTGTTCCACTGGATCTGCAAGAATTTCAGCTTCTGATCCATCTGAAAAATCAACATCTTCCGGGCTACTTTCTTCTGATGATTCCACTTCTACATTATCTGCCCATACAGTCAGACTTCCGGGCGAACTATAAAAGAAAGCTCCTGCCGGAAGTCCTGCTAACGTAGCTGCGGTTAAAAATACAGCTGCTCTTTTATGAAATTTCTTCATTTTCTGTCTGCTCCTTTTCTCTGGTTTCCAATATCTTTTTTTGTTCCTCCTTGCTGATATCAATCATCAACTGAAGTTCCTCTGCGGAAACTCCATTGCTTCGGATAATTTTTAGATACTCCATATCCTCTGCCTGTTTCTTCTGTTCTTCCAGATCCCTTGCTTTTTTCTGTAGCTTTTCAATCTTAACGTAGGTTCTTGCAAGTTCTTCTTTTATTCGTTCAATGTTCAAATACGCCCCTCCTTATGGCCTGCCAAAAGCATAAAAATGAGACTGCCAGTATGCAGAATTAATGGACGTATACTGAATTGGATTTCCACAATGGATCATCTGTCCATCTCCGGCATAAATTCCTACGTGGGTAACCGGCTCTCCCGCATCATACGTCCCAGTGAAAAAGATAATATCTCCTGGCCTTGCTTCTTCTGGTGATACAGGCATACAAATGTCATAAATTCCCTGTGCAGTAAGTCTTCCCATATTGCAGACACCCGAATTGGTAAACACATAGCTTACAAAACCAGAACAGTCAAAAGAAGTCTCCGGGCTGGAACCGCCCCATACATACGGCATACCAAGATATTTGTCTGCTTCCGCAAATAATCTCCGCACAGTCTCATCATCATAACTGCCGCCTCCACCATACAGCCCGCTATCTCCGGTACTGATATAAAAAACAGGATTATAATATTCCCCATCTTTGACCAGTTCCAAATATAACTGGCTTCCGGTTGCACTTCCTGTACTTCCCGTTGTACCAATTACAGTATCTGTTGTTACTTCCTGACCATTTGCTACCGAAATGCTCTGCAGATAAGCGTATTTAATCTGCACACCTTTTTTATCCTGCGTAACTACATAATTTCCAAAAGTTCCGCTATATCCTACATCTACAACAAAACCATTCATCGCTGACTTCACTTCTGTTCCCTGTCGTACATTAACCGTCACACCTCTGTGAAGTTGTGTCTGCCCGGTTCCATTGTTTACAGAATACCCATAATAGGTACTGATATAGGCATACCAGTTTAACTCAACCGGAGTTTTATATGTCTGTAAATTTCCTCTGTTGGAATAGACCTCTTCATAAATTTCCTGCTCATCCTCTTCCATTCTGGACAGAATAACACTTCTAAGCGGTTTTGCCTGAACAGAAACATTCAGTACATCTGCAGTTACTGTACGGGTAACTTCCACAGAGTTCTGATTGCCCTCTGCCAGAAAACATTCCCAGGTCTGATGACCATGTGCCTCAGCTACTGCGTGATTATCATAATAAACATCAAACTGGACACCATACTGGGCAAAGTTTCCAGTATCTTCTACGGTGTACTCAATCCCATTCATCACTACTTTCGTCCCCATTGGAAGAAATGGGTTTGCAGCATCAACCGCAAGCGTATGATTAGCCTGTGGCATTGCCCCTGAAGCAGTTGGTCCTCCACTCCACACGCCACAGCAGATAGGACAGTTACAGTATCCACTGGTCACAACATTTCCCAATGACTGCCCTACCTGTATTGTAGATGTTTCCTGCCGGGTTTCACTTTTTTCCTCTACGGTGATTCCGTACTGTAAAGAAAAAATTGTTTCCAGTTCTCCTTTTATCTCATCAAACTTAAAATCCCCATACCTGGCAGTCAGATAACTGATCAATGTATGGGGATCATGGCCGATTTCACCAATGTTATATCTGTATTCATCTTTTCCTGGATACCGGGCTTCCATCTGGTTTATTTTCTGTTGAAGACTGGCTTCCAACTGCGTATAATACAACTCTGCTTTTTCAATTTCGTCCGGATCCGCAATGTAACTGGAAGCGATTACCGTAGAAATTCCATTAGAAAACATAGCCGAACAGGAAGCAAATCCTGTCATTACGGAAAGAAGCAAAATCAATAACAACCCCATTGAGATCAGAGTAGTTACATTTCTTACAAATACTTCCTGTGCCTTTCTTGCAATTTTAGTAGCAAGATTTACTGACCGGATTGAGGTGTCTTTTGTTTCTTTTGCAATCTTCCCAGCCCGGTATGCCATCTGATACTCTCGCTTAATCCTCTGCTTCTGTATTAATTTTCTGATCAGCTTTTTCTGCATCTCTGGATGTTCTTCCAGATATTTCTGATATTGATACCTGGATGCACTCTTCCAGGCTCTTTGCTCTAAACGGTTTTCTTTATGTATCTGACTGCGGTTCTTCCGGATATTTCTACTGCTATGTTCCTGTAATATCCACTCACCTGAACGCACCAGCTTATGTGCTGCATCTACAGCACTGTTTTCCTCTTCGTCTTCGCCTGCTTTCTGATATACTGCATTTTTTAATGCTTTCTTTGGAACAGAAGACAAGGTTTTCTTTTTACCATCCGTTTTCCCTGTTTTTTTGTCGAAATATAAATGGTACTTTACCTTTGCTTTCTGTTCCTCATTTGTTTTCTTGGTATAAACAGAATCTTTCGGAATTTTGTTCTGCCTCTCAGCTTCCTGTTTTCTTGCAGCCTTATCCACTTCCTGATAAGTTTTTATTGTTTTTCGGCTATATTTCTGCTTTCCTTTTTTTCGGTTTGTAGAAACATCATTCTTCTCTGCCTGAAAATGTCCTCCATCTGTTTCAGCCGAAGTTTTCTTTTCTTTCTTCAGACTTCCATCTGTCTCCAGTTTTCCAAACTGCAGTCTCTGCTGTTTCTTTTTCTGTCGCTGATACTGGCTCCTGTGTTTTTCTTTGCGCTCACGTATTTCTACCGCTGAATCCACAGATACACCTGCAGGCTTGTCCCGATATCTGTACCGTCCCTGTGTTTTTCGTTTTCCCGGAGGACTGTTTGCAGCCTCTTCTTTTTTGGCAGGATTTCCCTCCTGAACTTTTTCGGAAAATTGTTTCTTTTCAGCTTTTTTATGAGAGTTTTTCTTCTTTTCAGAAGTAATAAATGCCTGTTCTACATCCTTCTGTTTATAAGGCAACTCCTGATCGCTGTTTGTAACTTTTCTGGTCTCCTTTGTTGCAAGATTTTCCTCAACCAGACCATTTCTGGTCATACGGCTGACTTTCTTCTCTTTCGCCGTATATTTTTGTTTTCCCAATGTACCTCACCTCTGCTTTTTTGTCCGTTAAGTCTGAATCTCATCCGGTTTAGTACTCATCAAAGCATAGGTTCTGGTATCCTGCGGATATCTGTCTGCAAAAGGTATGATTACATTTCCGTAAAAAAGCAACCCTTCTCCTGCATTACTGTTATTTACAAAAGAAATCTGATGCTTGGAAATATTCAATTTCTCCGCAAGGATCTTCTGATCCCCGCTGTGCTGATTTAACATCAGGATAAAATCACTGTTTCCCACAATACTTTCTACTGCCAGAGAGCCAAGAAAATCTGTTACATTCTGACTGATTCCTGTAATGATTCCACCCCACTTACGAAATCTCTTCCACATTTCAATAGAATAATTAGCAGTCTGTGGCTGGTTCAGCAAAAGGTGAAATTCATCCACATAATAACGGGTTGATTTCCTGCGACTGCGGTTCTGTGATACTCTTGTCCAAACCATATGCTGGACAATCAACATCCCTGCTTTTCGTAGTGTGGTTCCAAGTTCCCGGATATCAAAGCATACCACTCTGTTCTGCGTATCGACATTACTTCGATGGTTAAATACATTCTGCGATCCTGTTACATACAACTGCAGACTGTTGGCAATGTTCTGTGCTGCTGGTTTATCTGGTGCATAAAAGTTCAGACGTTCATAGAAATCCTGCAGAGTCGGCATATTTTCCGGTTTTGGATCATTGTAAAGATATTTTTTATAAATGTCTTTTACACACAGGTCAATCATGGAAACCTCATCACCATTTAATTCTGCATTTTGAGGTTTCTTCATAATGACCTCGCAGAAAGATGTGATAAACTCTGCTTTATCAGCAATAATGGTATCAATATCCTCCACATCGCCATTAATCCTGTATTTCTCCGGATGATAAATAACATCCAGGTTCACTTCCATAGGATTGATGTAATCATTACTTTTTGCACTGATTTTAATAACTTCACCATTTAAGGCATTTACCAGCGGAAAATATTCTCCCTCCGGGTCACAGATAATAATGTCATCGTCTGTAATCAGGAAAACATTGAGAATTTCTCTTTTCGTTGCAAAACTCTTACCGGAACCAGGAGTACCCAAAATCAGGCCGTTAGGTGTTTTCAATCGTTTCCGATCCACCATAATGAGATTGTTTGACAGTGCATTTAAGCCATAGTAAAGAGCTTCACCGCCTTGGAAAAGTTCCTGTGTGGTAAACGGAACAAAGATTGCTGTAGAAGTCGTAGTCATAATTCTCTGTATTCCAGTCTGGTTCATTCCCAGTGGTAGTGATGCCACAAGTCCCTGTTCCTGCTGATATTGAAGTCTCCGTATATTGCAATTATATTTCTGGGCGATTCCTGCAGTCTGATACACAATATTGTCCAGTTTTCTCTTATTGTCCGCTGTATTCATCAGCAAAAAAGTAAGTTCAAAAAGTTTCTCATTCCTGGACTGGATTTCATTGAGCAATCCCTCCACATCCTCTCCGTATGTAGAAATGTCCGTTGGAATAATATCCATATCATATCCGCTTCTGACCGCTTTCTTCTGTTCTTCAATTTTCATTTTCTGAATATTTGACAGCGTACTTTTCAGGCTTTTAATAGCTGCCTTGGGATCAATTGGACGCAGGTGCATATTGATGATAAGATTCTCTTCCAGATCCAGCAGATCTGCCAGCAGTTTATCCGTAAGTTCTGGTGATGTAATCTGTAAATATGACACGCATCCAAAAGTCTGTCCCATCCGAAAATAGCTGTCATTGCGAAAATCAAATCCGGTAGGTGCAATAAAGTCTTTTGTCTGCAGACCTGTTTTTGCAACCATCCCATAATGGAAATGGAAAGATTCTTTTGTGTCCATATTCATCACATCATGCAGAATTTTCAGACGTTCTACCCCATTTAAAGGCTCTGCCATGGCTCCCATCACCTTAAAATTATTCAATACACTGGCTTCAATTCTCTCCAGCCTGGATTTTGCATTTCGCAGATTATCCGCCTTAATGGAAAATGTAATATATTTTGTTTTTACAAGCCCATTATTTCCTTTGGAAAGCTGCATTTTCAACATATCCGAATATTCTTTCCGAATATCATTGAAACAGTCATCCTGCTCTGGAATATCAATATTTTTTGCATACTCATCAAAATTCACCTGTTGATTAAGAAATGTAATTTGTACCTCAACAGAGCTGTCAAATGAATTCAGGAACTCACAATAGTTCTCAAAAATAGCCGCTTTATCATCATTCTGCGCTAACTGGTAATTTATATCGTAGAACTGCACCATCTTTGAATAATAGTTATCATCTGTCCTGCAGATACCATCCTTATATATTTCCTTATATGGAATCGTATCCTGCGCTGTAAAAGGTTTCCTCTTCTTCTGATTCTCCGCTTTTATCATCCGAAGTTCTTTCAGACGCTTTTTTTCTTCTTTCGTAAGTCCGGTTTTCTGTTTCTTATTTTTTTCGGTCTGCTTTTTTAAGGAAATGGAACGGATTTCTCGCTTCCCTGGCTTCTTTTGCCTTTTTCTCAAGCCATGCACCCTCTTTCTCTAATTTATCGTACTCTATAATCCGGTCATATAAGTTTTGGGAACGATAGACCCTGATTCCAGGTCTGAAAAATTTCTGCCGGATAATGTGAAGCAATATTTTCTCTGCTGGAAATCCATCCTTTTCATACATTGCAAAAAAGAAAAATGGCAGCATCACTATGATCATAAGCGTTGCTGCCACATCTGTTCCCAGTCCTGCTTTTGTCAGCAAATAGACCGGAACACCACAAATTCCTGCCAAAGAAAAACATATAATTTGTCTTTTAGTTAAATTCAGTGCTAATTTTGTCTTTATTTTTGAAAAATCTTTCGGCACTGGAACATATGCCATATTCTTGTTTCCTCCTAATGTGCATTGAAGATTGATTTTGCCAGGGAACTGGTCTTAAACAGGCTGAAACATAAAATAACTGTATATGCTGCAACTGACCAGATAGCTGTATGAAGATTATCCGCAACTGTAATAGCATTTACCAGAACTGCATAAATCGCAACACATACCATCATAAAAAATCCCTGGAATCCCAACGCTAATAATGCCTTCACGTAATTATTTCCAATACTTCCCCATTCCCTGTTCGTAAATGTTGAAAACGGAATAGGTGCCACAGAGACATAAAGATATATTTCTATCATTCGTCCATATAAAATGACGGTAATCAGGACTGATATGATTTTTAGACATAAACTGACCAGCATCGTTTCCAGACCAAGCCCCAGTAATTCTCCGATTCCCATATCTTCAATCTGCGTTTCAAGAAGCGTTTTCAATGCTTCTGTAACATCAATAGATGCGGAACCGGTTATCATACCGCCAGCATTGGATACCACATGATTCGCTACATCAAAAATTGCCATCGCAATATCAAAAGTATGAGTAACCAGATATACCGCTACCCACATCTTAAAAATGTATTTGAAAAACATAAACGTATCCGTATCGTGCATATTGTTTTTTTCCATAATCATGGAAATCAGCTCATAACACAGTACAAATGTAATAATCATCCCCGCAATGGGGACAATGACATTATCCGACAGATTTTTTATCATGGAAAAAATGCCACTGTTCCAATTTTGGGGTGTTTTCCCAACCTCTGTAGCAATCGTTTCTACTTTGGTATTTACATCGGTGAACATGGTATCCAGGTTTGATGTGATCCAGCCTGTTAGCAGATCCTTTATGAACTCTGTTATTTTTTCGGTTATTCCACCCATTTATTTATCCAAACAAAGTTGCAAGCTGTGGAATCAGGTTTATTCCAATCAGTACGATGCCACCGCCCGCCATCAACTGTTTTATGTCTTTTATGAGAAAATATTTGCTCGAAATGAGCCTTGAAAAGATTAAAATAGATTAAATTTTGATAGATTTTTCTTATTTATGGGAGCCGGAACCTCTTTCGATGGTTCCAAGCTCCGGTATTGGTTTTAAGTTGAAATGAATTTCCATTGTGACCGTTTCAGGAGTACGGCAGTAATTTTCTGTTCCGTCTTTCTCCTGCGGTTCTGAGATAACGATTTTACTGATCAGCCGGTTCAGAAGATTGGCATCCAGTTCTTTGATGTCCGCATACTCGCTAATATCGTCAATCCACTGCTGGGACTGTGCATCCAGTTTTTCTTCCGTATTCAGCACACTCTCATTCTGGAAAAGTTCCTTTTTGATATCTGTCTGCTCCTTCTGTGTCTTCTCCAGCATCTTATCAAAAACAGATTCTGTAATCTTGTCATTGATAAGGTCATCATACAGTTTTGCAATCAGCCGGTCTAACGTTTCCAGGCGGTCTTTCTGCTTTGATACCAGCTTCTCCAGACTTTCCCTGTGTCCCTGTGTATCTTCCTCGCATAACTCCTTTACCCGGTTTTCCAGTTCTGTTCCGTCTCCGGTAACTGCTTTTGCACATTCCTGGATTCTGGTAAGGACTGCATCATACAGGTCATCAGCGTCCACCCGGTGCTGGGTACAATGTGCTTTCCCCTTATGGATATAAGTGGAACAGGTATAAACTTCATGCTGGTCTTTGGTGTGCGTCTTCTTCAACGTCAACGCACCGCCACACTCTGCACAGCGGAGTAATCCGGCAAACATGCTGTATTCTCCCTGTTCTGTCTGGCGTTTCCTGCCTTTCATCTTTGCCTGTACCAGATCAAATACATCCTGCGGAATGATTGCTTCGTGGGTATCCCTGACTGTGATCCAGTCCTCCGGAGCTTTATCTCCCTGATTGCCAATCTTGAAACGGTAGTACCTTTTCTGGGAAGCCATGTCACCACAGTAAACGGGATTCATCAGCAGGGATTTCAGATAGGATTCATCCCATACATATTTCCCATTTTCCGGGTCTTTCTTTTCCCATTTTGTGTAATAGGTGCGGAGTCCCCGTTTCCGGTGCCACCATGACGGGCAGGGAATCTGCTGGCGTTCCAGTTCTCTGGATATAAAGTTAATCCCATGACCGTCCACCGCCCACTGGAAAATTTTCCGGACAATCGGTGCTGTCTCGTCGTCAATCAGGAGATGTCCCTTTTCCTCCGGGTCTTTCTGATATCCCAGTGGTGGAACAACACCTGTAAACTTTCCCTTGGTTGCCTGCAGGTGATAGGACGCATGGACTTTCTTGGAAATATCTCTGGAATACATCTCGTTCAGCACGTTCTTAAATGGGGCAATCTCATTGTCTCCGGCAAAGGTATCCACATTATCATATAATGCGATATACCTTACTCCATGCTTTGGGAAAAACTCCTCCATCAGAAATCCTGTCTGTACATGGTTTCGTCCCAGTCGGCTCTGGTCTTTGGTAATTACAAGATTCACCAGTCCTTTTTCACAGGCTTTGAGAAGTCTCTGCAAATCAGGTCGGTCTGTGTTCAATCCTGTATAACCATCGTCCTGAAACACATCCACCACCTGCCAGCCCTGTGACTGACAGTAATTCACCAGTATGTCTCTCTGGTTGGAGATGCTGGCACTCTCTCCGGTCAATTCGTCATCTTTGGAAAGTCGGCAGTATACACCAACTCTCCAGGTTGCATTTCTTTCTATATTGTTACTCATATATCTGTTGTTCATCTGATACCTCCGTTACTTTGCACATCCTACGCAGATTTCAGATTACTGAACTCATAATCATTATACTGCTTATCTTTCATTATTGCAAGTTTATCTTTTGTTTTCGTGTCACGTATTTTCTGTGCGATCACCTCTGCAAACACTTCTTTTGCGTCCTGATCACCGTCAAAATATACTCTGATGTTGATAATTTTCTTCTTCACTGCCATTGTAAAACCTCCATTTTTTGCAAAAAAAGAGCAGCTAATCCATTTTTACAGATTAACTGCCCAGACTGTTGGTTACATATATTAAAATTTTTGTATTAACATTTCAGAAATTGGGGATATAATAAAGACAGGGATAAATCCCTGTCAGATGAACTGCATATTTTAATTTTCCCATTGAAAACAAGAGGAATGTGTGGTACATTTGTTATAGGAAAAGCGCCCACTCCAAAGTGGATGCCGCCTGAGTTGACTAAATGGTCTTACGACCACCGCCTATCCTGTTGGCAGACAGGATAGGCATTTTTATTTCCTCTTGTTCTTCCGATCAAGAAAGGCAATAATCGCAATTAACAGGCTACCAAAAGCGATCAGTAAACTGAGTACGCCTAAGAATATTGAGATAATCTCATAAGCTGTCATATCACGCACCTCCTTTCTTTCATCTCAGAACCCCGAAAGGCTCCGGTCTGTAAATATCAGGAGGCAGCCACACCCTGTCACAGGTGCTTCCCCGTAACATTGCTGTTACCGGATAATCATACCATTATATCCGCCATATTACAATTCATTTTTGTTCCAGATTCACAGCAATCCTTATTCTGTATGGATACCTGCTATTTCCGTTTGATTGCCTTGCACCGGCAGACGGCAGACGGCAGATAGGGTATCTATAAAGCCTGCCGTTCACTCCAAAATTCTGCCGTCACCCATTCTCCCTTGTTTTTTTAATCGAATGGTATTTTCCTGCTTTTCATTCATCCGATAATCCAGTTCTTCTTTCATCCGGCTTCTGGCTTCTCGCATGGTTCTCTGGGAGATTCCCTGTGCTTTTGCCTTTTCATCCAGTTCCCGGATTGTGACTGCATTTCCGTCTGCAAGCAGTTCATAGATCAGTTTCGTTCCCCGTTGCAGTTTTGTTTCTGTCGGCTTTCCTTCCTTTCCGTCCAGAAGATCATCTGCGGAAATCTCATAAGCTCCCACCCAGCGGAATCCTTCTTCATCTCCAAGTTTAAATGCCATCGTCTCACCTGGAGGTGCAAGAGAACTTTTCTCATGGATCAGTACTCTTGTTGTCGGGTCTTTCTTTACTTTCCCGATAAAAAGCAGGCTTCTCACCGCCGCCATGATATCAATAGAACCAAGTCCCCGGTAAGTACTCTGTGTCCCTGAAGATTTATTCAGATGTCCGATCAGCACAATCGCACAACCGGTCTTTTCAGCGATCATTCCCAGTTTCCGGAATACCGGACGGACTTCATTTGCCCGGTTCATATCCACATCGGCACCGATAAAAGCCTGTACCGGATCAATGATTAAAAGTCTGACCTGATTCTGACGGATTGCTTTTTCAATACGGTCATCGGATAACGTCAATGCTTCCTCTGTATCATCAATGACCATCACCCGACTCAGGTCTGCTCCTGCTTCCACCAGCCTCGGCTTAATCGTATCTCCCATACCGTCTTCTGCAGTCTGATAGATCACATTAAAAGGTTCAATCTCTTCCATGTTCGGGAAAGTCTTACGGTTCGTGCAGGCTGCGGTCAGCATCATGGCAAAATAAGTTTTTCCCTCTCCTGGATTGCCCTGAATAATCGTCAGTTTTCCAAATGGCAGATAGGGAAACCACAGCCATTCTACACTGGTCTGTTCAATGTCTTCATAACACAACATCGGCACCAGTTCTTCCTTCTCCGGTACTTTCATTGTAACTGTTTCAATGATTGATTTCTTCCTGTCTGCATTTTTATCACAGAGGATTTCATTCCAGTCCTTTCGGGACGGTTTCAGACGGATGACACTGTATCCGTCCGGGATTTCTATTGCCAATTTCTCACTGGCTTCATTCCCTGCATGGTCATTATCCAGGCACAGGAAAACCGAAGTAATCTGAGGGCGTTCAGAAAGAAAAGCCATCAGTGCCGCACTGGAAATGCCACCCAGACTCAGGTAGCTCCGCTTTTTCCAGTCTTTGGGAAATAATTGGATAAAAGAAAGCAGATCAATGGCTGCTTCAAACACAAACAACTGATTATCCGTCCCTCTGTGACAGAATCCGTAAGATTTATCAGATTCAGCCACATCTCCCCGGTATTTTGTTTCACCAGTTCCCCTGCAATGGGCATATCTTGGAATACCGTCTGCATCTCTGCCAACAAACACCACATTATGGTGCTTCTTTTCTTCATAAATATCCCCACTGCCGATCCATTCCTCCACCATATTCTTTTCAATCCCTCTGTTTTCTGTCAGATATCTGATGATTCTATCATTATTTTCCTCTTTCTCTGGTAATCGGAAGTCAGGGGACGGGGCGGGGCAGGTACTGTTCCTGCCTTCGCCTTCCTCCCCGGTTAGCATCTTGACAGCTTCCGGAAATGTGGCATTGTAAAATTCCATCACAAAATCCACCGGATAGCCACCCCTCCCCTGACTGTGCCTGTACCACCGGTTTCCGGATACCGTTACACTGTCATGCTTTTTCCAACGGTATTCCTTTCCGCTTTTCCCTAGTTGTTCTCCCTGTGCGCTCAGAAAAGAAACAAGATCTGTCTGATTTGCTCTTATAATTTGTTCTTCTGTATACTGCATTTTGCTCATCCTTTCCCGTCTGTCCTGCTGACAGACTGTTATAAACTCATGTCATAGTTTCGCTTTTTCTTCACTGCCTGTTGTTTTGCATCACGCTCTGCACACTCTTTCTTTTTTTCATCCAGTTTTCTCAGAAGAGAGGTCTTCTTTTCTGGATTCTGCTCCGACTGGTTCAACGGCTGTTGCTCTGCTTTCCCGTTTTCTTCAAGAATCTCTTTCGCCTGAACTGTGTAAAATGTCGGGAACTTCACCTGCTTCTCCCTTTTTTCTTCTGAACGCCCGGAAGTATCTGCTTCTGCCATTTCCCGGTCACGTCTGGCAATATCCGCACAGCTCTGTACCTTTTTCACAAAAGTTAGTTCCTCCTGGTACGGCTGATTATCTGCTTTCAGCTCTTCGATCCCCGCCTGAAGTTCTTCTTTCTCCCGTTTCCATCTGGCAGTTGGCACTTTTCCATTTTTATCCAGATGTTGTTTCAGTTCCCGTTCACATTTGCGGTAATAATTGATTTCTTTTTTATGCTGCTGATAATATCTCTCCCGTCTTTTCTGAAAATAGAAATGGTTATACTCATCAATCAATGGCTGATTTGTTTTTATTACCTCTGCCATCTTTTCCAGATTCTCAAGTTCCTTTAACTGTTTCCGCTTTTCAGAAATTTCTTTTTTACTGACAGAAACAACACCGTTCAGTTCCTCAATCCGTTCCTGCAAGTCATCCATCGTTTCTATCTGATGTGTCTGAAGATAACTGATGGATTTTGCAAACTCCTGTAAATTGGAGAGATTCTTACCTCTCTGTTTCATCTCCGCATAAAAATTGGGAAGTGGTGGTCTGCCCTGTGTCTTTTTATCATAATAATCCTGCAGGCTTTCCAGCAGTGTCGGGTTCTGCCTGCGATCCAGCTCTGCTTTCATTTCCTCATAAGCTGTCTTCATCCACTGAATGGATTCTTTCAGAGAAATAAACATCTGGTTAAACTGCCGGATTGCCCGGTTCAATTCTCCGATCACCGTTTTGATTCCCTTTTTCTCCATTGCCCGGACTTCATATCCCTCATGGATGGTCGGGATCAGGTCAATCCCCTGTTCTTTGTAGGAACGGTGGTCGATTCTGGATGCCATGTGGCACTCCCTGAATTTCCCATTTACTTTCTCTGTCCATGCCCGCCGCCATTCTTTTAAAAGCTCCGGATCATTCCATCCGGTAGTAGAAACAGCATTGAACATATCTTTTCCTTTGGCATCCTTCACCCGGTTTCCATCCTCATCAAGAATATATTCCCTTCTCTGCTTATTGCCCCAGATTCCTTCCTCTGTAAAAGGACGGATTGGGACAAGCACATGGAAATGGGGATTATCCGGTTCTTCTTCATTTTCCGCTTTTCCCTCATGGACTGCCAGATCCACGATCATGCCACGTGCCACAAACTGCTCCTGGCAGAACTCTTTTGCCAGTCTGATATTTTCCTCAAGTGTCAATTCATTCTGCAGTGCAATGTCAAACGAATAGGCAAGCTGTGCCTTGTTGTTCCGTTCCACATGCTCCACCTCGTTCCAGAGTGTTTCCCTGTCAGTCAGACGCTCTGGCACATACTCCGGTGTCAGGATTTCTGTAAATATCACACCTGACTTGCTCGTATAATCGTGTATCTTGTTGTAATAACTGTCAAAAATCCTCTGCCCGGAAATATAGGCTGCGGAAGCGACCACCATCTGCCCTTTCCCTCTGGATACATTCCTTACTGAAAAATGATACAGTGCCATTAACTGTCATCTCCCTTCTCTGTCTTTTTTACTGCTTCTGCAATCTGCTGTTGATCTTTGTGTAAGGCGGCTATATGAGCCTGCCGCACAATACTCTTGTTGTAACTGCTGTTCTGCAGTTGATTCATCATGTCCTGGACGTCTTCCTGTTCCAGATCTCTGGACAGCGGAAATACTTTCTCAAACTCTGCCCCTTTGACAATCAGCCGGTGGGAACGTTCCCTGCGTTCTACCAGCTTCTTCCGCTGCTCCAGAATGTTTTTGTGGTGAATTGCTGCCTCCAGTTCCTGTCTGCTCTTTTCCATGTTGGCCTTCAGTTCCTCCAATGACATGGATTCATACTTTGGATTTTTTGCTCTGCTCATTTTCTTGTACTCCTTCTTTTTTCTGTAAACAAAAAGAACCGGCTTATTCATGAATGCCGATTCCTGGGTATAAAAAACTGAGGTCGTTGTCCTGTGATTAGGAAATGCTGACCTCAGCGTTTTTGAAATATTTAATTGTTGCTCCTTGGAATGAAAGTCTTTGTCACCATTGTCGTATAAATTTAAACTCACATCCCATATCAGGATTTCTTTAATTCTTCCATATACAGTTCAGCTATATATGCCGGACCAGTGCACCACAGCTTTGTCTTCTCATCATACAGTGCTTTTCCTGTCTTTGAACACAAAAAATCTGTCAATACCTCGTTTCTGTCCTTGCCTGTCTCTTCTGCGATTTCATCTGTCACCATAGTGATCAGAAGGTCGATTGTATAATTCATTTTTTCCTTTGGAATTGTTACTTCAGCCATATCTTCTCACCTTTCACAAATTTCAGACACTCAATAGCTGCCTCAGTTTTAAAGCAGTATTGATCTTTCAATTTATTCGGCAGCAACTGTCTGATACAGAAATCGTCTGCTACTTTATCACCTGCAGTCCCAAAAGCACCCGCAAGATAAGCGGTAAGAGTAGCGTTTGTTGCATCATCCGCAATCTTTCCTGCAATGATATCATATTTTGCCATTTCACGTTCAACCTCAATAAACATTTTTTTCTTTCGGTGAGCGGCGATACAATGTAACCAGTCCACATCTGCATTTTCAAAAATATGCGTTTCAAGATTTTCTGAAAGTTTGAATTCAAAAGTTGAAATATATCCAAACTTCTGCCCCTCTTCAATTGTTCCGGTTGCGATGGCTTTGGCTATTGAGGTTCTCAGAAAACTTTCTTCCTGTTCCTTTGATGTGGTTAAATAAAATCCCTGTCCAAAATCTTTTCTCTTTGCACATTTGGCAAGATCTGGCTCTTTTACTTCACAATAACTTCCATGATAGAGAACAAATCCATCTTTTAACTCAAGCACTAATCTCTATCCCCTTTCTTTGCAAAAATTCAGTAATATCTTCAAGCACAGCTTCATCGCCTTCACAATGAAAAATCCCATAGCATTTTTCTATATATCCAAGAACATCGGCTTCTTTAAACAAGTGGATAATCTGTTCAACAGGTAAATGCCACTCTTCTGAAGCAAGCCGGATTAGTCTTGTTTGCATAAAAGTAATCTCTGTTTTCTCACTCATTATGAATCCTCCTCATTTTCTTAGTCAGTAAAACCGGAATTGTTGATTACCAAGGCATATTTCCAAATCGACTAATAAAAGTTACTGTTAGTCCGGTTTTATCAATCATTGCAAGTTTTACGATTGCGCCTGTACTGTTTGCTTTCCTCCGTCGACATTCAAATCTGTTGCCGTGGCACCTGGATCAGCGCAGTTCACCTCTTATGTCTTGGAGTCCTTTTGCATACTTCCAAAAGAACCCAGTCCGCTTGAAACATTTACGATAATAGTTTTATTTTTTCTCTCATTGTCATACAATGCACCTACTTCCCCAGAATTTATTTTACCACGTATTCTTCTGTTCGTCTGTCACCTGCATCGTATCTGCATTTACCAGATAAAAATCTACCAATTCGGTCTCGTAATTGCCATCCGGATATACTTTTTCTAACACCAGTTCTTCGCAGGAATTACCATCTGCATCTGTCTTGGAACCATTATCGTACAGACAGTATCTCACATTTACCGTATTACCGTTCTTTGTTTCCTGCGTTTCGCTGACGACAGCATAGACTTCTCCCTTTGCATTCGCCGTGTAACTGAACGCCATATTTTGAAGTGTATTCTGCTCCTGAAGGTAATTATAAACTGCCAGCATTGCATTTTGAATTGTCAGACCATCATGCTGCCCTTCTGTCTCGTAATCTTCTATGGTATTTCCACTCTGAATATCCTCTGAATCTGTTGAATTCTCTGTATCCAAATCCGGTAATTCTGTAGTATCCTCTTCTTGATTATCTTCTTCATCTATTGTATCCGAAGACCACCACAGACCATCCATACTCTGCATAACAAATGGATTATTGGTTCTGTATCTCCGTTCACCACCATAATCTTCCTGCACAGTTATATACGTATATTTGCTGTCACAACCAGTCACCGTTTCTGTTCCATCCATTCCGAACACTACACTCAGACCACTCATTCCAATAATCAAAAGTGCAAATATCGCAGCAGCTCCATAGACAATTATCAATGCCACTTTGTTTTTACCGAATTGTATGGATAATGCCTGGCAATTGTGTCTGTATAAACTCACGATCCCCCAGATCAAAAGAACCGCCAGACTGATTGTAATAACAGTAATCGATATTTCTGCGAAACGATATCTCACTTCATATCCCATATCACGTTTTATACCATACCACAATCCATAGAAGAAGGTACTATACGCAAGAACCAAAGTAATGATACTGATCCGTATCGGATGCTCTTTTTTATCCGGCACTGCCTTCTTCAGTGCCTCTGCCATCTGCGCTGCCGCTCTCTGCTCTATCCACATAGCAAGCTCTGCTTTTGACGGATATGTGCATTTAGTATCCGGAATCCCTGCGTAACACATCTGGCTCTCTTGAATCCCTGTCGCATCTCCTGCTGCCATTGCTGTAACCACTTTCAGGTAATAATACAACTTCAACTGTGCTGGATTGAATTTATCTATACGAATATCTGCCAGCTCCTGTGCAGCCCGTTCATAATTGTTAAGGAGTACACTCATCCGTGCCATAACCAAAAGCATCTGATTCGCTACAGCAGGGTAACGGTGATATTGCTTCTCATATAAATACCGTGCATACTCATGTCGTTCTTCCGGTGTTAACCGATAGGACTTCTTTCTATTCTGTGCCAGCATCGCAATTCGCAGACCATAAGCCAATTCCAAAATTGCAATCAGCTGGCAGATAAATGCACCAAATCCCCAGATATCCGTTGTATACCGCACATAGGTCACCAACACAATGCCTAGCATTGCCGGAATCACGATCAACCATTTTGTCCAACCTGATCTTCTCATAAAAATCTCCTGAATTGTTTTTCTGAATATAGTATATTACCGCACACACCAATCGACCATATACATATTGTGACGATGCTGTTACTTACCATAACAGTTGCTGTTTCTAAGGTCATCTATTTATAGCCTGAGAAATAACTGGTTTCCCATCTCTGTCCAACAATGGAGTCAGTCCACCTGAATACCCACATGCATGATATAAATAATTCACACCAGTTTCCTTATCCACCCATATCTCAGTAGTAGTTAATGCTCCCTGAGAATATATTTTTTCAAATCTCTCTTCTTTCGCCATTTTCAATTTCCTCCCATAATCAATTTTTCGGTTTTATAAAAAATGTTTCTCTGTTACTTTCTCGATTGTATCATGACATACAGTTCCATCTTCGGCAATCGTCGATTTTCTGATAAATCTCGAATGATGCTTTAATACTCCATAAGCATACCAGTCATGGTTGCAAAATACTTTGCAGAACTCTGCATAGCCATGTTCCTTACAGGTATCGAAATACAGACACCTGCTGATTTCATAAGTAAATCCACTATCATCATCCTGCAAAATTTCTGTCTCCCAACATACCTTTTTTTCGCCCTCCAGATCATCTACCAGAGACTGTCTCACAATCTTATAGCCATTCGGCAATAAATCGACATGCTTTTTTCTCTTTTTCCGTTACCATATTTTCTCCCAACTTGCACACTAAGTCATAATTTTCCAAACACTAAAACTTGAATTTCTATTTCTGCTGCCATGCCATTACATAGTCTTTTTCTCCAGTAGCTTCATCCAAACCGCTATACTGAATCTCAAATCCTTCTCTTTGATAAAAGGATATTGCCCGTGTATTTTTTTGATATACATTTAAGATTAATTTGTTTCTTTTTCCCTTTACATAGTTTAGCAAAATTTTACCTATACCTTGAGATTGCATTTCGGCAGAAACAAAAATACCTTCAATGTATTCGTTACTTAACCCTATAAAACCCTGTATTTCCTGTTTATCCTCGTAAACATAGACAGTTGCCTGTAATAGAAGTTCTTTTACTAACTCAAAATTACTTTTCCAATATTGAGCAGAGATAAAATAATGTGTCTTTATATTTGTATCTAACCATATTTCTGCAACTTTATTTATATCCACTTTCCGTAATTCTCTAATCATAACGGTGATGCTCCTCAAACTCCGATTTTCTCAATTTTTTTTTCGAGTAGACTAAGACCTCTCAATCTTAGCCCCTCACAGATCCGTACGTGCGGCTTTCCCGCATACGGCTCCTCATAGTAATATTCGCTTCAATATAAACAATAGTACGTTTTAGGTTTTGCTAACGGGTAATACTTGAGCATTTCCACAAATCCATTCCATGTGTATGCCCGTCTACAACCTCTCCGATTCATGGCTTTGAATAGAAACTGTTGTACTCTATGCCGGAATGTTGTTATCTTCCGAAAATTCCATGTAACACCATAATACCGATAGTGTCCAATTAGTTTTACGTTCAACTCTTTAATTATTTCTCGCATTGGTCGATTTCGATTATCGTAAATCCAGTTCTTGTATACTCTAACCTTTTGCTCAAACTTCTTCCTTGAAGTCTGTACCTTTGGCACGAAACCTCCCTTTCGAGTTTTGCTACAGTAGAAGGTAAATCCCAGAAAATCAAATGTTTCAGGCTTACATTCTCCTCTTGCTCTACGATTCTGCTCTGCAAATCTCCCAAATTCAATCAGTCTGCTTTTACTACTTTCCAGCTCCAGTCCAAACTTTTCCATTCGTTCCTTTAACTCTTTATAGTATCTTTCAGCTTCTGACTTATATTGAAATCCTGCAACAAAATCATCCGCAAAGTTGACGAGAAAACACTCTCCCTGCATTTCCCTTTGCACCACCAGCTTAAACCACAGCGTCAGCACATGATGCATATATATATTTGCAAGCATCGGACTCATTACTGAGCCTTGTGCCGAACCTTCCTCTGTTGGCTCGAATTTTCCTTGCTCCATTATTCCTGCTTTAAGGTATTTACGTATTAGCCACAATAAGTTCTTATCCTGTATATTCCATTCAAGGAACTTCATCATCCAATCATGGTCGATATGGTCAAAGAAACCTTTGATATCGGCATCTACGATATAGCTGATTTTTCCATAGCTTATCCGTTGGTATACTTCTTTTATTGCTTCGTGACACCCCCTATTCGGTCTGAATCCATACATGCAGTTTAGGAATCTCGGTTCATAAATAGCTCCCAGTATTTTCTTCACTGCCATTTGTACAATCTTATCTTCATAGGAAGCAATCCCTAATGGTCGTTTCTTTCCATTTCCTTTAGGTATATATACCCTCAGTGACGGAAGTGGCTTAAAGGATTTGTTTTTCAACCTCTGTACCAGTTCCTTGATATTTCTATCAAGGTTCTTCCCATACTCATCCTTAGTTACCTTGTCAATTCCGACTGCTTTGTTCCCATCTAATTCCTTATGGCATTGCTTTAGCATATCTTCATTTATCAAGTGGTACACTGATGTAAATATAGGATGTTTTGATGTTGCCGATATCTCAGCTATTCTTACTAATTTCGTTTCCATTATTTCCTCCGTCCCTGAGTACGGATAATGTGTCCTCAGTAAGACCTTTACTATGCAATCCCCTTCCCTCCATCGGCATTGCCCGATTTCTACAGTACTATGGGATTGTCCGACCACCTACCATTCATTTGAAATACTCCGTTTTCAGTTGCAATTTCATACTCTTCTTCGAGAAATGGCAGGTTCTCCCCAGTTGATGTGTATTCACAATGTAAAACATGATTGGTTCTCTGACTCCGCAGTGCCACATAACACTCGCCATATCGCATTACATGATATTGTCTTCCGCACCAGTTAAGACGTCGACCGACTGAAGTTAACGTTTCGAAGCTCAATCACTATTCAACCCTGCTTTCTTGCTGTCTACGCTTGTCAGATGCCGTTACCAGCATCATCCCAAGACTCGCTATTATCTGGTTGGCTAAACCTTGGATAAACCGGAATCCCACCGGCTTGACTACACACCCTTAGCTGGGCGCACAACTGGAATTTACGAACTACAATATCTTTTCGAGAAAAAGATGGTTTTTGTGTGCAATTACATCTCCAACTTTTTTAGAAGCACTAGCAATTATTTCAAATCCATTTTTTTGATACAAAGATAGCGCAGGAATATTTTGACTTCCTGTATCCAAACGTAGTGCCCTGCAACTATTTTTTTGTGCTAATTCTGTAGCGAATTTTATTAGTGATGATGCAATTCCTTTACCAGACATACTCGGACGTACCATTAAAAGGTGAATTACCATTACCTCATCTTCAGATAATTTTTCTTTCCAAGGAATAGTTGCATATTCTATTGGTTGAACTTTATCAATAATGATACTTCCAACAATTGTTCCGTTTTCTTCATATACAAACAAAGCACCAGCATAAATAGCCCGTTCTGCATCATCTTTCGTTGGATAAACCCCTTTCTTAAATACAGTAAAGGCTGTATGATTCAGTTCATACTGGAAATGCTCATTGTAAGTATCTTCAATCGAATTAACATCTTTTAGTATTGCTTTTCTAATCATAAAATCTCTCCACAAATTTTGATTTCACACTTTCTTTCCCCTTATATGTCTATATCTGAAATATTCAGTCACAAACTTTATCAGGGATAGGCATCTGTGCCGCAAGGGGATCTTCCCCTTGTACGAAATCTCTGATTTCGCTGTATTTCCCGGTTTGAGATTTCTTGAAATCGGGAACAGCACCGCAGGTCGCACGATACAGGCAGATGGAATTGCCTGTATAGAAGTGCGCTCTTAGCGTTGCTAAGAGATTTATGCCGTATCCGGCGTGTTATCTTTTTTCAATTTCTTTTTTCGACTTCTGAAGCATTCTTCCAGTTTTAATAATTTGACATGTCTGCTCTTGTTACTCATCATCTGTAAATTCCAGCATCTCATCAACGGTGCAGTCCAGCTTCTTGCAGATCTTCTCAATCGTCTCCATTGATACATACTGGTTTTTTCCCATCCTGGCAAGAATATTTCCACTGATCCCGGTGAGGTACTGCATCTCTATCCGCTTCATATTTTTATCTATGAGCATTTTCCATAATCTGTTATAACTTACGCCCATAAGCAACCTCCATATTTTTCATCTGAACATATTTTGATTATATCACGATTTCGTTAGGTTGAATACCTGTAATTTTTGATGTCTTCTGTAAAATGGAAAAGAGGATGCCCCGACAAAGGGCAACCTCTCCAACCATTTACTTCGGTTTAGTCGAATGGAACCTCACCTTCCGGTGCTTCCATAAATCCGTCCTTATCTGTTTTCGGTGTTTCCGATGAATCAGCTCCAACACCATTATCCTTGTTCTGGGCAAATTCATGTTCTTCCACGATCACATCTGTAGTATAAATTGTTTTCCCGTCCTTGTCCTTATAATTGCCAGTGCTGATACGACCGCCAATCACAATCCTCATTCCCTTGTGAAGATATTTCTGTGCAAACTCTGCACTCTTTCCGAATGTGACACAGGAAATAAAATCCGCTTCCTGTTCACCGTCACGTTTATATCTTCTGTTTACCGCCAGTGTATATCTTGCTACTGCCATATCATTATCTTTTCCGGCATATTTGATCTCCGGATTCTTTGTCAGTCTTCCCATTAAAACCACTTTATTCATAATCGTTACTGTCCTTTCCGCAGCTACGCTGCCATTGCATATTCTTCATCATCTGTTTCATCGTCCGGCATAAACATTGCACATGCTTCCGGTGGATTGGTATCATCCGGTGAAAATATTTTCCGGATCATTTCATACATGATCGGATACCGATATGCGATTTCTTCTCTTGCAAGGAATCTGCATACCCTGTAAAGATTCTTTTTCATTTCTTCATCTGTTGTAAGCATGGCAACCAGATGGATTCTCTCCCTTGTATAAATCAGATTCGGGCATCCAAACCAGTTAATCAACTGCATTTCTTTCATTTTCAGTTCTGTCATAAACTGCTCCTTTCCGGGCATTTTGCCCTGTAAACATTGTCATCAGTTTCATTCGTCCGGCGGTCTGGCGTGCGTTTCCCTGTCACCTGCAGCCGTCTCAGACTGCCTCTGCCTGCATCAGCAGGTCACTGACCATAAGGCTTCGGTCAGCCGCCCATCATCGGGAGTGTCATTATAATTTCGCTCGCTCTCAGAAAAAGAAAGGTCATGGCATAACTCCTGTTAGGCTTCCAGGGTGCACTTATCGGTTGTCAAGGTTCATCGAAGGAACATTCCAAAACGTCCTCTGATTACTAGAGTCAAATGACTTCGCAAGATGCAAAAGATTCGTGATATTTTTTTGCATTTTTATCATTTTTTCTTTTACTTTTGTTAGTCCCTTCACTTACTCTGTATTGGGAGAGATAAAAGCGGACATGATTTTGAAAAATTATGAAAAAATTTTGTTCCTCTACCTATAAAGCTTTTGAAAGTGTATTTACCAACCCCCTTTTGCAAGTTTTTTTCGCAAAAATGAACTATTCCCTCACTAATTGCAAGGTTCAGAGGGTGTTTGGACGGTACTTTCGCAGAAAAATTTATTTTTCTTACTAATCACACGTGGGGACTTGAAGAATGTCAGATGATTTTAAAAAAACCAAAAAAGAAGCACTGACCGTTACAGTCAGTGCTTGTAAGATGAATATTTAAATTTTACTGTCCTTCTCACACACCAGCCTTTCATAATCCAGAAATCCTCGGATATACATTTCTTTTGCCACAATCCCTTCCATGGCATTTTTCGCTGAAATAATTCTGTCCAATGCCTGCCACATCTCCTGTCCGGCATCTCTGAGGACTGGTTCCAGTATATCTATGTAATGATGAATTTCTGCTTCCAGAGAAAACATCTCTGGATCAGATTCAAGAAATCTTTCCAGTTCCTGCTGGTATTCTTCATAATAACTTTCAATCAATTCTCTTCTCATATCCGGAATCCCCCTTATATATAAATCAGTTCCTGTTTGATGATTTCAGCAGCCCGGTTGCGGATATTGTTGCAGTGGCGTACCCATTCCATAGGATTCTGTCTCTTCAGTTCCTCGGTAACTCCCTCCGCACTTCGTATTTGAGCTTCAATCAGCTCAAAGCGTTCCTGTGCCTGTTCATTCAGATCTGCCAGATAGCTGTCCAGTCTGGCGGTCAGAAGAAGATATGTATAAGTTCCAGATTTATGTTCTTTCAGATATTCCTTCCGAAACATTCCCCAACAGCCGATCGGTCTGGTTTCCTCCGGATAATAAAGATTCGGTAAATAGTAGTCTCCAACTTTTGTGTATTCGATTTTCATAGTGTTTTCCTTTCGCTTTTCATGAAATTGTCATGTTAAATGCGTAGGATGTGCGTTTTTCCTTTAAAATCTTTTCACATAGAAGACATTAAGTGTTTTATTCCTTGTGACTTTGCAGATGTGCGATAAAGAAGTAATAGAAGTGTAAAAAATTTTGCCGTTCCTATCCGGCACTTAGCTCTTGTGTCGGACAGGTCGGGCGGTTATTCGGGCAAGTCCACCTTGCCAACAAAAGAATAATAAATCTCAATGTCCTGCCTACGGGTCTTGTTCTCGTCATAGCTGCACTCATGCACAACGATTTTCTCTACAAACTCCCGCAACAGAGTAGGGGTAAGTTCTTCAAAGCTGGTATGCCGCCGGACAACATTCATAAACTTTTCTGCGTTCACGGTGGCTTCCTGTGCTTTGGAAAGCTCCGCTTGGATAGCAGCGGCTCTTTCTTTCAGCTCCCGTTGTTCTGCTTCATAGTCTGCCGACAGCTCTGTGAAACGCTCGTCTGATATGCGCCCGGTCACGCTGTCCTCATACAGCCGCTTGAAGATAGCGGATAACTCGGCTATACGTTTCTCGGTGGCTTCCAGCTCCTTTTTCTTGGCGGCGTTCCTGCGCTTGCCCCCGTCCTCGTTCTGCTCAATCAAGAGCTTCATAAACCGAGCTTCATGCTTTGCCGCATAGCTTGTCACTTTCCGCAGATTGGAGAGTACACCAGCGGTCAAAAGGTCGGTGCGGATGAAGTGCGCCGTACAGTCATGGGTGCGTTTCTTGTAGCTGCCGCAGATATAACAGTCCTGCTTGCGCTTGTCCGTCTGGTATCGCTGCTGATACATGACACTGCCGCAGTCCGCACAGAACAGTATGCCGGAGAACAAGCCCACTTCATCATAGCGGTTGGGGCGTTTGCGCTGCTTGCGAAGTTCCTGCACCCGTTCCCATGTCTGGGTGTCTATGATAGGCTCGTGGTGGTTCTCGAAAATCACTTGCTTCTCCGGGGGATTTTCTACGCTGTGCTTGACTTTGTAAGAGGGCTTTTCTGTCTTGAAATTTACCAGACAGCCTGTGTATTCCCAGTTTTCAAGGATATGCACAACGGTATTGGTCGCCCACTTGCACTCATAGCCGGGGTGGTAGCGGCGGGTGCTGCCCGTCCTGCGGTATTCCAGCGTCCCCGGCGTGGGGATCTGCTGCTCTGTGAGCATACGGGCTATCTTGGTCGGACCATTCCCGGCAAGGCAGAGGTTGTATATCTGCTTGACTACGGGTGCAGCTTCCTCGTCAATAATGAAATTTTCGTCCTCGTCCATGAGGTAACCATACACAGGCTTGCTTGTGATGGGCTTGCCACTCATGCCTTTTGAGCGTTTTACTGCTTTGATTTTCTTGCTCGTATCTCTCACCAGCCATTCGTTAAAGATATTCCGCAGCGGGGCAAAATCATTGTCGCCCTGTGCGCTGTCCACTCCGTCATTGATAGCGATGAAGCGGACACCTTTCTGTGGGAAAATCATTTCCGTATACATTCCCACTTGCAGGTAGTTTCGCCCTAACCTCGACATATCCTTTACGATAACTGTCCCGACTTTTCCGGCTTCAATGTCCGCAAGCATGGCTTGGAAACCGGGTCTTTGAAAGTTCGCACCAGAATAACCGTCGTCCGTGTACCAGCGCAGATTGGAAAAGCCGTTCTGCTTTGCATAGGTTTCAAGGATACGCTTCTGGTTGGAAATGGAATTGCTCTCGCCTTGCAGCTCGTCCTCATGGGAAAGTCTTGGGTAAAGGGCGGTAATTGGTTGTTGGTTGGTCTGTCTTAACATAAAATCCTCCGTTTCCGACAGCCAGCCCCACTATTCCGTACCTTGATTGTACCACATGGGGTGGCTGTCTGTATAGCGGCAAAAGCGTCAAATCTGCTTCTTTATGGTCGGTCAAATCGCCGTTTTTTGTGTAGCAGATGATTGGGATTGCATAGTAGAAAAACTCTTGTTCTTATGGTAAAATGGAGCTAATCAATACAAGGGGGTGTGACAATGAAAGGGTTTGTCCGTAACAATCAGTACCTTTCTCTTTGTGGTCTAAATTGTAAATTATGTCCTATGAATTTGACAGGGCATTGTTCCGGTTGCGGCGTTGATAATCAAAGTTGTAAAATCGCAAAGTGTAGTATTGAACATGGGAAAATCGAATATTGCTTTCAGTGTACCAGCTTCCCTTGTGACAAATACGCTCATATAGATGATTTTGATTCTTTTATAACTCATCATAATCAAATGAATGACATGGAAAAAGCCAGCCAGATAGGGATTCCCGCCTATAATGCTGAACAGGAAGAAAAGCGCAAATTATTGGATTTCCTCTTGTCACACTATAATGACGGGCGCAGAAAAAATCTATTCTGTGTTGCAGTCAATCTCTTAACGATTAAAGAAATTGAAAATATCTTGCAAACAGTTAAATCCGATAAGGATTTTCAAAGTATGGGGAAGAAAGAACAGGCTTCTGTTATCGCAAAACTGTTGCAGGATATAGCTGTTCCAAAAGGCATTGAGTTGAAACTTCGGAAAAAATAAAGTTGTTATTGATATTCCAGCGGTCATGCTCCCCGGCGTGACCGCTTTTCCATGTCATCACTTATGCGCTGAACGGTGGCGTATGTCCGGCAGCAGTTTCCGCTTCCAGCACTTTCATCATCTTGTCGGCTGCGGTGTCGGTTGCGCCCTGCTTGAAGAAGCCGGAAACGGTAAGGACGGAGTTGCCCATGCGGATTTCCGTCACACAGTCCGGGCGGCGGTCTGTTTTGGTGGTGCTTGTCTGTTTCGTTTCTGTCATAGGCTCTCCTTTCGCTGCTTCATCAGTTGCTTTAAGCGTTCCAGCTTTTCCTGTGCGGTTTCCTTTCGGAAGTTGCTGCCCGTGAAGCGGACGGGGGCGCACATGGAAGTCAGCCTGTCATAGATACGGGCGTGGGGCGTGTCCTGCGGGTGCTGCAATTCCTCCAGCGTGAGGTTGGTCGTGGCGATCAGCGGCTTGCCGCTTCGGTAACGGCTGTCAATCACGCTGTAAACCTGTTCCAGCCCGTATTCTGTTCCTCGCTCCATACCGAAATCATCAAGTATCAGCAGGGGGTAGCTGCAAATGCGGGAAATATATTCGTTCCTGCTCTCAAAGCTGGCGGCAAGGTCACCCAGTATCGTTGCAAAGTTTGTCATGCGAACGGCAACCTCTTTTTCCATAAGGGCGTTGGCGATACAGGCGGCAAGGTAGCTTTTTCCCGTCCCCACGCCTCCCCAAAACAGGTAGCCGATATTTTCAGCCTGCATGGTTTCCCAGCTATCCACATAAAAGCGGGCGGTTTCGGTCTGCGGGTTTCTGCCGTTGTCATGCTCAAATGTCCAGTTCCGCATAGCAGGGTCGGTAAATCCCCGGCGTTTCAAGTCCTCCACTGTTTCAAGGTGCTTCTGTCGGCTTTCAGCGGTTTCCCGTTTTTCACGGGCTGCCCGCTGGCAGTCGCACTCTGCCGGGTGTCGGTCATGCCCTAACCATTGGGCGGTTTCTTTTGAAAAGTAGGCTTCTTTTGGCGTATGGCACTTGCCGCAGTATAAAAGCCCGTCCTCGCCTGTGTAGTCCTCCGCTTCGGCGGTAGTGGCTGTAATGTCCGTAATCATAGCTTCAATCCCGTTTTTCATAAGCTCTCGCCCTCCTTGCATGAATAATCGGGTATGCCCTGTTTCGGGGCAGCCTTGCCTTTGGCAGCGTCCTCCTGTGCCCACTTGTAAATGGTGGCTGCATGGCTGTGGTACTGTTTCCCGGTGGAAGCGATATGGCAGGAAAGCCGGTCAATATAATACTCCCACTTGCCGGGCAGCTCTGTTTTCAGCCCGGAAAGCTCTGTATCGGTCAGTATCACATTGTTGTATCTGCCATAAGCGGTGGAGGCGGGGTGTCCCGTTTCTCCCTCTCTCTCTTTTTCTATCTCTATCTCTTTCTCTAACTCTATCTCTGGTGGACGAATGTCGGACAAATGTCCGCCTTTTGTCCGGGGCGGTAAAAGTGCCTTGTTTTCCAGCCTTGCAGCCCGTTTTCTCTCGGCTTCGGTAGAGGACTGTCCTATCATCAGTTCAATATCGGTCATATAAAAAGCCCCGCTGTCAAGCTGCTCCACAAGCCCCAACTGCCGGAAAATTTCTAAAGCCCTTTCAACCGTCCCTATCTGGTGGCGGGTCAGTGTCGCTATCATCTGCGCTGTGTAGGGGATATGCTCGTCAAGCTGCAACTTCCCGCCGTTTTTCAGCGATTTTAAGTACAGCTTCAAGAGAATATTGGAATATAAAATCCCGTCTTTCATATCTTCCAGCAGCACAATGGAGTCGCTGTCAAAAAAGTTCTCTTTTAGCTTGAGGTAGTAATACTTGCGGTTATCTGCCATTGTCCCTGTCCTCCTTTTTCCGGCGTTTGGAGTAGTAGCGGGGGCAGAGTATGATAACCGCCCGGAAGCTCTGCTTGCAGCTATGGGTACAGCCCCGGCAGAGGTCGTTGTATGTGATACGGTCGCAGGTGGCATTCCCGACTTTCACTTGCCGCAGGAAAAAAGACCATTCCAGCCGCCGTTTCTTGCTCATTCTTGGCATGGGTGCGCTCCTTTCTGCCGTTTCCGCTGGTGTGACGGTATCGGCGGTAATTCTGTATCATCTCGGTATCATTTTCGGGGTTTTTCTGCCCTGTAAGACCGTTAAAAAATCCTTTGGTATTGCGGATAGGGTACGGGGCAGCCCCCTTGTTCTGTATGGGTTCGGGTACATTTTGGGGCGGTTTTTATCGCTCCTGTTCCTGCCTTTTCACGGGCTTGCGTTCCCGGCGTAAAATCTGGTCGATATTGCCCTTGACAGTCTGTAAGCGGCGGTATTCCTCCCGTTTTGCCCGGTAATCGTTGTAGCCGCTGTTTTTCTCTTTGATAAGGCTTTCAATCTCTGCTTGCAGGGTTTTATAGCCCGGCAGCTTAGAAATGCCGTTCTCCCTGAAATAGCGAGCGGCTGCGTCTGCTATGATAAAGTCGCTTTCGTGCTTCTGTCGGTAGGCTGCTTTTGCTTTGGCGTTTTTCTGCTGTTTCAGCCCGTCCCGGACAGGGCGGGTCTTGGAATAGGCAAGCACCTGCCGTTGCAGCTCCTTTTTCCCGTCCAGCGTCTTTTCCACCTGCTTCAGCTCCGTAAGGCTTTCCCGCATGGCGGTATAGGCGGCAGAACAAGCTTCGTCCATTTCCTCCGGGGAAGAAAAGCCGTACTGCTGGTAGGCGGTAACGGTAGCCGCCATTTGCTTTAGATTGTGCTTTGCCGCCCAGCGGTCATAGCCTACGCCCTTGCCCTCGGCTCGCTTTGCTTCCCGGTCAACCATGCGCTGTAAGGTGTTGTCTGCCGGGGTGGTTTTTGCGGCTTTCTCCTCCTGCAAGCGTCCCTTTTGGGGGTGGGGGTATTTTGGTATGGCTGTGGTCTGTTCGGCAGCTCTGTAGGCGTTCTGCGTGAGCAGGGCAAGGACAGCAGCCTTGTCAAAATCGTCCCCCAGCTTCCGGGCTGTGATAGGCTTTGTCCTGTCCGGCGTGAGGTAGGAAAGCCGCCCCCGGCTCTCCTTGACGGTCACACCCTCCCGCAGCAAAAGGGAAGAAAACTCGTCAAAGCTACCAGCTTGGGAAAGTGCCTGCCGTATCGTCCGGCGCAGCTTCGCCTTGTCCGTTTCAAACTTGGTGGGCTTGGTCGGCTGTCCGGCGGCTTCTCTGGCGGCGTTCTCTTTATCAAGGGCAAGCTGCCCTTTCTTTGCCGCCCAGTATTCCCGTTCCGTTATCCGTTCCTTGCTGCCGTTCAAGAGGTCGATTTGGTAAAGCCCCTCCCGGTGGCACATCTCCATGACTTCACTCTTGAAATATTCCATAGCGGCATTGGTACAGCGGTGCTTGCAGCCCTCCCGTGTGTCGGCTGGTCTGTCCATATAGGGCAGAAGCGGGACTTCATAAATCCGCAGGGAGTTGATGACGATATGCACATGAATGTTGCCGCTGTGGTTATGCCCGTCCGGGTGGGTGCAGACCAACGCTTGGTGTCCGGGAAAATGCTCCTTGCAGAACTGCTCGCCCAGCTCCTGCGCCCGGTCTACGGTCAAGCCGTTGTCTGTCCCGTCCCGTGGGTCAAAGCTGATGATATAGTGATGGCTTTTCACATCTTCCCGTTTTTGGTTTTTCTCATAGCGGAGATTGGCTCGCATACAGGCAACGGCGAAATCCTCTCCCCCGCAATTAAGGGAAGAAATGCGGTAATCCTCCCTCGGTATCAGCCGCCCGTTTTCATCAAGGGTGGGCTTCATGGTAAACTCGTCATGTTCAAATGTGAGGTAGGCTTCCGCTGCTCCATAGTCCACATTTTTAGAGCTGATATGTTTGAATGTTGCCAACAGCGTCACCCACTTTCTGCAAGACTTCAAACTTTAGGGCAGCAAGGTCGGAAACCGCCGCCCGTACCTCCCCGGCAAGCTGCGGGTAGGGGCTGTGCCACTCGTTCAGCGTCCGAGCTATCTGGTTTAAGTTGCCGCCGATCCTGCCGTATTCGGCGGTCAGCTTCCCAACAGCGGCAAGCAGCTCATCATTGACGGGAGAAACGGTTATGATGGGGCGTATGGCTGCCCCGGTTATGGCTTGCCGGATAAACTCGGCTTGGCTCATGTTGTAGGCAGAAAGCCTTTCTGCAAACTCGGCGTATTCTTCCTCGGTCATGCGTGTTTTGACTACCCGGCTGCGGTGCGGTGTGTTGTATCGTTTTCGCATGGTAAAACCTCCTTTCGACTGCCGCATGGCTGCGGCGGGATAAGCGGCGTAAGCCGCATGGCAGGGTTTGGGGAAGGCACTCCCCAACAAGATTCCCGCAGGGGCAAAATGAGCGATAAGCGAATTTTGGTACTGCGGTAGAATCTTGCTCTAAGAAACTGCCGGACTGCCGTTCACTTGCTACTGCCACTTTTTGGGGAAATCGCAACCAACTTTTTCATAAAAAGCTGCCGGATTTTCCTCACTTGCTACTGCCACTTTTTCGGGAAATCTATAACCAGCTTTTTCATAAAAGGCTGCGGGCAGGCTTTCCCTCCTTACTCCCTACAACACCGCAAAAAGCAAAAATGACGGACTTTCCGGCAAGAACTTTTCCGGCGGCTCGGTCTTTCCCGACAATAAGGCGTTTCGGAAGCTGTGTTTTGCCCGCTGTCTGAAAAAACGGCAGCCTTTTTTGGCTTCACTGTCTAATACGGAACTTTTGGAAATTTGCCAAAAATGGGCGCAAAAAAAGCAGCAAATCTTTTTCGGATTTACTGCTTCGTGTGCCGCTGCGGGGCGACGAGATATTCAGTTTTTATAATGGTTCAGTGTGACAAACTTAAAATTAACAAGAAGATTGTTTTATCCAATCATCAAGAAATTTCATTTGTTCTTCCGTGTGAAACCAATGCTCTCCATTTTTCATAATAGAAAGTGTTGAATTGGTTTTCTGTGCAAATTCAGATATCGTTCCATAAGCGGTAAGACTATCTTTTTCACCATACAAAATATGCGTTGGGATTTTCCATGTAACAGGATTTTCTCTTACATAGCAAAGATAATCCCATGAAAGTGTTTCTCCAAAGGTTGTCTGAATTTCCTTTTTCTCTTTGAGTTCATCTTCTGTAACATTTGCCCAAATCATCATATCAGCAATGAGCCTTTCCATATCTACAACAGGCGAAATAAAATATGCTTTCTCTATTTGCTGATTTGATAAGGCATTGATAGCAAAATACGCTCCAATACTATTGGCGATTATTTCAACAGACCTGTAATTTTCACAAATCGAACTAAAAAGTAATGGAAACTCTTTTTTTGCTTCCCATGGAAACTGTGCAGTATAGTCAAGACCAATCACATCACAATCACTAAAGAGCGGCTTGTAATGGATAGCTTCTTCAGCATCTCCGCCTTTTCCATGTATATAAATAACTGCTTTATCCACAATAGTAGCCCTCCATAAATTCAAGATTTGTAAAGAATAATATTATCATACTTTTAATTCAAAATCCACATTCAACGGTCAAGCCGGAACTTAAACAGGCTTTCAATCAGCTTTGTTCTGATGTAGTCCTCCATATCAGAGTTATAATAGCCGTTCATTTTGGAAAAGTAGCGGATATATCCGGTGTAACGGTCAAGGACGGCTTTTACCGCTTCCGGGTCGCCCTCATGTGCCTCTATAATCGTGTCATAGGGGAGAAGCCGGTTACTCATGGGACAACACCTCCATTTCCTCTTTCAGCCGCTTCAAGGCAAGCTGGATATGCCGCCCGATTGTGCTGCGTGTCCAGCCGCTTTGTTCTCCGATTTCTTTCTGCGTCAAGTGCTGGAAGTAATACAAAAAGATTTCCTCCTGCGTCTGTTCCGGCAGCCGGGCAAGAGCCGCTGCAAGGGAACGGCTGTCTAAAAGTATCGTCTGCCCCTGGGCAGAGAACAGATAAGTTTCGCCATAGTCCGGCACTTGGAAATACTCGTCTGTGGTGCTTAGCGGGACAAACTTTTCTTCGGTCAAATATTCAAGGGAGATTTCCCGCTTCCACCTTGCCGCCAGCATACGGGCAGCGTCAAAGGACGCATGACGAATAACAATCCGGCAATAGGTATCATGGGTATAGCGGATATGTTCTTGATAGGCTTCCTGTTCGGTCATGGAAACTCCCCCTTTCTTCGATTATGGGAAAGGGCGGCAGCACTTTTTGCTGTCGCCCCTTGATTACCCACCAGCAAGGACAGACGGGGCTGTCAACGGTGGGCGCAGCACATTCACTTGCCGTTGACTGGCTCGGCTGGGTTTGCTATTTTTGAATGGTAATTGCAGATTTAATTCTTGCGACTATATCCAATGGTGCTTATTATGAGGGAAATTCCAAAAATCAAAATTGCCGCTATCCCTGTGATTAGCACATATGAATGAACAGAATTTACCATAGCAGCCATTCCAGGCCCATCTTCGAAATATTTTACAAAGCAAAACATTGGAATTACCACAATCAATCCCATAGTTTGCGCAGAACGAAAACCAAACCAATAAGTTAATGGCAAGCAAATTCCTGTCCATAATAATGGGATAATAATTGCTGCTGCAATCGAAAATAACCAGATAAGCATATCAAAGTTTTGAAAAATTATGCTGGATAAACTATTGAACGCAATGCTTCCCAAAATGCTGATTGCAACAGTATATATTACGGAAACATATTTACTTGCAACAACAGTAAAATTGCTTATCGGCATAGCTAATTGATATTTTTTCCAGCTTGCCTTTTCATCACTTGCGAAACTCATAATATTTTGCATACCGATTGTCATGGCAAACATAACGGAAGCAAATAAGCCAGCATAAATTCCAGCATTGAAAATAAGCAGAACAATAGCTGCTGCTGCAATCAGAATAAGTTTCTTATCAATACTCTTGAAGAAAATGGATATGTCTTTATATATCAATCCTCGCATGATGTACCTCCTTTAACATAGAAAAGCATAATATCTTCTAATGTGGCATTATCCACAATGATGTTTTTGTATTTTCGTTTGAATGCTTCCTTGTCATGAACAAGACACTCCACGCTCATATTTGTAGTTCGGTGTATGATATAATCATCAGAGGAAAGCTGTGCAAATTTTTCTTTTCCGCACTTTGCCACGCCATAATTATAAACAAGATTATCTTTCTGTTCCTCGAAAATGATTTTTCCCTGATGAATTAAAATCACATAGTCTGCAATTTTTTGTATGTCCGAAGTAATATGCGACGAAAAGAAGATAGAGCAATCTTCATCTTGGATAAATTCCAAAAATAGGTCTAATACTTCATCACGCACAACGGGGTCAAGACCTGTTGTTGCTTCGTCCAAAATCAACAGTTTAGGTCTATGTGCCATAGCACAAATGATAGACAACTTCATTTTCATGCCTTTAGAAAATGTGCCAATCGTTTTCTTGGTCGGGATTTTGAATTTTTTCAAGTATTGTGAAAAAAGGTTACTATCCCATGTCTTATAAACTCCTTTCAAGATTTTTTCAATATCTGCGGCTGTAAACACATCATGAAAATTACATTCATCAAAAACGACGCCAATATTTTCTTTGACAGTTGGAATTGTATGGTCTATTCCAAAGACTTGTATCTGTCCGCTATCTTTGCTTAGTTCATTTAATATCAGATTGATAGTAGTGCTTTTTCCTGCACCATTCTCGCCAATAAAACCTACAATCCTGCCTTTAGGGACTTTGAACGAAACATTGTCCAAAGAAAAATCCTCGAATTGCTTGCATAAATTCTGCACCAAAATGTTGTTATCCATGCCTGTCACCTCTCGTTATTCCTCGTAAAATAGTTTTAGAATATTCGTCATTTGCCCAAGACTAATGCCATGTGCTCGACCAATTTCTGCGACCTTTTGTAAAAGTTCTTCAGCAATTCGTAACTGTTCCTCTTGAATAAATTCCCTATTCTGTGATGCTACAAAACTGCCTTTTCCAGATACAGTTTCTATAAATCCATCTCTCGTTAAATCTTCATATGCTCTCTGAACGGTAATAACACTGATATGTAAATCTTTTGCTAAAGCTCTCATAGAAGGGAGGGCTTCGCCAGCAGATAATGTGCCGTCCATAATAAAACTTTTTACTTGCATACAGATTTGTTCGTAAATAGGCTTATCACTGCTATTACTTATGATAATCTCCACTTGCTCACCTCACCATGCGTACTTATCGTAATAAGCGTACTTATTCGATAAGCACAGTATAGGCGATTTGTGTGAACCTGTCAAGAGAAAAGATGTCAATGTATTCGGAAAAGTGAGTGGCTGTCTATCAAATTCTTGTGTGTTACTTTACCGCACATGAGCATTTGCACCCGGATTGTCCGTTCCATATCCTTCCAGCAGATTGATCACTCCCCAGGCTGCAAGTCCGGCTCCGATCGCACAAACCAATGTTTTTAAGGTCGTAATTGCCGTTGTAAAAAATGCCATAAGTGTACCTTTGGAAAACTTACATTTTCCAGTCCTTTCTTAGATTTTTTCCAGAAAGGGAAGAAAACACTATATAAACCCTGCCTTTTGTGCTACACTAAGCATAGGATTTTCTACTTGGAAAATTCCTCACACGTACAGTCGGTATATTCATTTTCGTCGATGGATACCGACTGTTCCTTTTTTCCAAATTATTCATGATTTCCTCCCATAATCCACTTCTCGACAATTTGTCGAGAAGTTACATCTGATACAGTTCCACTTCATCCTCTGGTTTCAGTATCAGATTAGTACTCAGATATTTTTCAATATCAAAAGTATTCTTTTTGTCATAATCGGACAGATATTTGTAGTTTTTATGTTTGCAAATATCGTATTTATTTGAGAAAAATGGTCTGACACCTCTCACCTGCAGAATACATTTTCCTCCGTCCATGACTGCTATTTCATCCTGGCTCATCAACTCCTTTCCTGTTTTCTGGTAGTTCATTCCATAAGACCGCTGACTGCCTCTCGTATCCGATGTGTTATAAAGATCTATGGTTTCTTTTCCCAGGATCTCCGCTATTTCCTTTAATGTCGTTTTTTCCTTTCCACCCAGGAATAAGGTCGTATCACAGTTCCCTTCGATGGTATCGGCATTATCCTTATAAATTGCCTTAAGCTGAGACTTTGACTGCAAAATAATAGAAGCTGAGATTTCCCGGCTTCTAATCGTAGCAATCAATTTTTCGAATTTAGGAATTTGTCCGATGTTCGCAAACTCGTCCAGGAGACACCTCACATGAATTGGAAGTCTACCTCCATATACATCATCAGCTCTGTCACAGAGCAGATTAAAAAGCTGTGTGTACATAATAGAAACAATAAAATTAAAGGTATCATCGGTATCTGAAATAATAACAAACAATGCAGTTTTCCTGTCACCAACCAGATCCAGTTCCAGCTCGTCATAACTCATAAGCTCCCGCAGTTCCGCAATATCAAAGGGTGCGAGTCTTGCACCGCAACTGATCAGAATAGATTTTGCTGTCTTACCAGAGACGAATTGTCAAGGACTTTTTAATCAAATTCACAAAAAAGGTGCCAGAAGCACCGTATGGCTCCTGACACCTCGTTTGATAGATTACATTTTTCCGTTCAGCAGGTCTTTGCAGAGATACGCATAGTCTGGCAGCTGGTTGATATATGGCTCCCAGCGCCGCTTGATTTCGGCTAATTCCAGCGGGTCGGCTGCTTCCAGTGCATGATCGTTGCCCGTCATATACAAAACATCCGTAGCAACATCGTCCAAACACCTGCCACAGAGATCGGCGGCAGATTCGATTCTGATACCGGTATCCACATAGACTGGATTTACGCCAATCGCCAGCCAGACATAGCCTACCTTGTCCGACCAGAGCAGTTCAAAATCAGGGCTTTGCCGCAGATGTTCCTCAAAGACCTCCTTTACTCGTTCAATTTCATGCTTCTCTTTTTCTGTGTAAAGCATTTTCGTGTCCTCCTTGACAAAAATTTTGGTGCGTACCATCATCAGTTTAGCACAAGGCGGCTTCGTTTATCAGTCTGTCACATCTGCTGAATTTCATTTTTGAGCATACGCTTGATTTTATCGCTCATGGTTTCTGTGCTGGTATTGCTGAAATGGACATGAACCTTGTAGGTTGTCTTACCGATTTTCTTTACCATCGCTGGCGTGTTTTCCGGCGCTCTGGACGCAGTAACGGCGTCTGCCACCTGCATAGTACGGGGTTCTTTGTTCATGGCGCTCCTTTCTCCGAACGGGTCTGTGCCGCCCGGTAAAAAATCAGTCTTGCTTACTGTTTACAATTTCTTTTGCTGTCTGTCGGGTAGCACCGGCATTTTCTTCCCGGAAATTCTTCCCGTCAAAAAGAATCGGCGCACACCGTTCCAGAATACGGTCATAGATACGGGCGTGGGCCAGGTCAGGCGGGTTCTTGAGTTCGGCCAGTTTCAGGTTGGTGGTGATGATCATGGGCCTGCGGCTGCGGTATCGGCTGTCAATGACGAAAAACATCTGCTCCATCGCATACTCGGTACTGCGCTCCACACCCAAATCGTCAATGATAAGCAGGTCGTATTCGTCAAAGCTGGCGATAAAGTCGGCCCTGTCTTCGGAGAACATCCCTGTCAGGCGGTTCAGGATGGTGGGAAAGTTCGTCATCAGCACAGGCACATCCCGGTCAAGTAGAGCATTGGCGATACATCCGGCGAAAAAAGATTTGCCGGTTCCCACATCTCCAAACAGCAAAAGCCCGATATTGCTCTTATATGCTTCTTTCCAGTTCTCCACATAGGCGCGGGCCTTGTCCATCAATGGGTTTTGGCCGTTGTCGTTGGCAAAGGTGTAGTCATAGAGATAGCGGTCTTGCAAGCCCTGTGCCTTTCGGCGTTTGATACGCTCCATGCGGCGCTGCCGTTCTTCAGCAGCCTTGCGCTGTTCCTCGGCCTCCTGCTGGCACTGGCAGATGCAGCGGGGCATGAAGTAGCCTGGTTTTCCAAAGCATGGCACAACGGTCTGCCTCTGGCCGCCGCACTTCTTACAGTGAATGAGGCCGTCTGCCGGGTCTATGTACTCGTCCCCGGCCAGTTCCACACCGGCGGCTGCCTTGTCGATCAGCGCCCGGATTTCTGCGGTAATCTCAATCATACGGTTTCATCTTCCTTTACGCTGTAATCCCGGTTGCGGGTGGGCGGGGCTGCTTTCTTCGCGTCCTCACCGGCCCAGCGCCGGATGGTGGCGGCATGGCTCTGATACCGCTTACCGGTAGAGGCCATGTATTCGGACAGCTTTTCGATGTACTGGCCCCATACAGTGGGAAAACTGGCCTGCAAGTCTGCCAGTTCCTCGTCCGTCAGGAAAACATTCTGGTAACGGCCATAGGCGCGGGCGGAGCGTCCCTTCTCTATCTCTCTCTTTATCTCTATCTCTTTCTCTAACTCTATCTCTATCTCTGGTGGACGAATGTCGGACAAATGTCCGTCGTTTGTCCGGGGCGCGGAAAGAGCCTTGTTTTGGAGCCTCGCCGCACGCTTTCGCTCGGCCTCGGTGGAGGACTGGCCGATCAGCAGTTCAATATTGCTCATGTAGAAGGTGCCGCTGTCCAGCACTTCCACAAGACCCAGCTTCAAAAAGATCTGCAAGGCTCTCTCCACAGTGCCGATCTGCTGGCGGGTAATGGTGGCGATCATCTGCGCCGTGTAGGGGATGTCCTCGTCAAGCTGGAGCCGCCCGCCATGTTTCAGCGATTTCAGATACAGCTTGAGCAGAATGTTGGAATATAGCACACCGTCCTGCATACTTTCCAACAGCACGATGGAATCATCGTCAAAATAGTTTTCTTTGAGTTTCAGGTAATAATATTTTCGGTTGTCTGACATAGGGTTCCTCCTTGGGGTTTCTCTTGGGATTCTGTACGCATTTTAAGGCCGTTTTAGGGGTCGGAGGATAAATCTATCAGCCTGCCTTTGACACCCTCGAAAAAATCCTTGATTTACAAGGGTTTTTCAGCCCCTAAAGCGTGACATTTCTCCCGTTGTTTCCGCTTGCGCTTTGCGGCGTTGATCCGCTTCATGCGTGCGGCACATTCCGGGCAGTATTTGGCCCTGTTAGAACCGGGGGTAAACAGCGCCCCACATACGGCGCATTTCTTAGCATTCAGCCGGTGGAACAGCGCCGTTTCCAGTTCCTTATCCTGCGGCAATACCGCCGCCCGAAACCACCTGCACAACAGGGAGTAGGAAATAGACTGGACACAGACACATTCCTCCCCATCGTCCAGGGCGATACAGTTTCCGTCGATGTAGTTACAGCACTCATGCACCAGCCTCCGCGCTCTGCGGTACTGGCGGTAATCCATGACAGGGATAGGTTCAGACTTATTGTTCTTCATAAATGATTTCTTTCATAGTGTAGCTAACCTCCTTGAATGAATTTATTTTTAAATATTCGTGCAAAGTATTGTTTTCTTCGTGCAAATGGCATATACTATAATTGCCAGCAGAAAGGGGTTGATCGTATGGCTGGAAATACCACAAACATCAGTATCCGCATGGACGCAGATTTGAAAGCGCAGGCGGACGCACTGTTTACTGAACTTGGCATGAACCTGACTACGGCGTTTAACATCTTTGTGCGCCAGTCGCTTCGTGAAGGCGGCATTCCCTTTGAAGTAAGGCTGGAACAGCCCAACAAGGAAACGATTGCTGCCATGCTGGAAGCGGAAAGGATTGCAAAAGACCCGTCTGTAAAGGGATACAATGACCTTGACGAGTTGTTTGCCGACCTGAAAAAATGAGGAAAACAAAGTACACCGTCAAGTACACGACCGCTTTCAAAAAGGACTACAAGCGGGCAATCAAGCGCGGCCTGAAAATCGAATTGCTGGAACAGGTCGTGGCGCTGCTGTCGATGGGCGAACCGCTGCCGGATAAAAACCGCGATCACGATTTGTCCGGCGATTGGGTGGGCCATCGGGAATGTCACATTCTCCCGGACTGGCTGCTCATTTACCGTATCGAGGATGATGTGCTGGTGCTGACGCTTGCCCGCACCGGGTCGCACAGCGACTTGTTCGGCAAATAAACCATCTGCCGCCGTATGGGAAAACCTGTACGGCGGTTTTTCTGTGTGCAAAAGGGTGTCGTGAAACGCGACGCACCTGAAAGGGGTCGGCAAAGCGCCGTACCCTTTACCGCTCCGGCCCCCGGTCGCGGGGCTTGTCCCGTTCCTGCCGGGCCAGTTGGTCGGCGGCCTTGCGGAGCCGTTCCACAGCTTTTAGCTCCTCCCGCATAGCTTTCATGTCGATGCTGTCCGTCTGCTTTCCGGCGGTCAGCTGGTCGATCTCCCGCTGCCATGCCTTCGGGGTGATTGCCTCGCCGTTGTCTTTCAAGTCTTTCAGATACCGGGTCGCTGCGTCATACAGAATCAGTTCCCGGCTGTGGCGCTGTTCAAACTGTTCCCGCTTTTCCGGCTTTACTTTGGCAAGCTGTTTGTGGATGGACTTGTACTGGTTGTACTGTTCCCACATCTCCCCGCGTTCGGTAAGAATGGCGATCCGGCGCTCAGCCTTGACGATCTTTCCCCGCAGGTCATAGTAACGGCTGTTCATATCAGCGATTTTTTCATGAAGCTGCTGCATAGACTGGATGCCGTTTGCCTGCAAAAAGCTGAATAGTGTAGCGCTTTCCTGCAAAGCCCGGATTTTGCCGGTGCGGGTGCGGGGAGCGTTCAACTGCTGCTGAGCCTCCCACAAAGCTGTCAAGCTGCTTTGCTGTGTTTGTGGTTTTTCCGTTTCGGCTTTCGACCAGCGATAAAGACGGGTAATGCGGGCTTTGATTTCTTTCAGCAGCTTGTTGTCGGCAACGATCTGCCGGTTTACTTCGCCCTTGTCGGTGCGGATGCCGCGCTTTTCCATTTGGCTGGCGGCTGGCCCCAGATGGACAGAGGGAATCTTATCAATGCCCTGCCGCTTGTAGCTGCGATGGTCAATGCGCTCCGGTCTGCCGGCAGATTCCAACGCCCGATTGGTGTAGGCCGCCCACGCTGCCCGCCAAATCTCCACATTTTCTTTATCGTTCCAGTCGGTCGTATCCTCTCTGTGATTTTTCCAACCGCCTTTCCCATCCGGGATACGCTGTCCATTCTCGTCCAGATCGTATGCCTTGCGGCACTTTGCGCCCCACTGTCCATTTTCTTTCAAAGGCCGGAGCGTCAGCATGATATGGACATGAGGATTGCCAGTTCCCTTGTCATGGATAGCAAAGTCGGCACACATTCCTTTGTCTACAAAGTTGTCCTTCACATAGGCGCGCACAAGGGCAAGCTGCTGTTCGCCGGACAGTTCACGGGGCAGGGCTGCTTCAATCTCGCGGGCAAGCTGGCTGTCCCTGGCTTTCTCGATCTGCTCCACGCTGTTCCAGAGGATAGATCGGTCTGCAAATTCCGGCGGCGCGTGGGCAGGCAGCATGATCTCCGCATGGACAATGCCGCCTTTCCGGGTGTAGTCGTGGGTCATTCCGTCCCATTCATTTGTCAGCTTGGTTCCGCTGCGGTAAGCAGCTGCGGCAACGGCAGAACGGCCTGCGCTGCGCTTGATGATACTGACGGGGATATGACAGAAATCTATGGGGAACACCTCCTTTCAGTGAGGGGATAACAGGCTCTGTGGAGCCGGACAAACGCAAAGCGGGTGTTTGGCTGCGCAGAGCGCACAAGGGGTTTGGGGAGCGTAGCTTCCCATCGCGGACGAAGTACGCAACGCCCCCGGCAGGGCGCACAGCACCGGCAACGGTGTATAAGTGCGCCCTTGTAAACAAGGGACTTATGGCGTGTCCCCGGATTTTGGCAGGTTTGCAGTCAATTCCGCAGCCCCCGGAAGATGGGACAGGGCAATCAGAAATGCTTTGACCTCCGCGCCGGAAAGGTCGGGAGCCAACGGGAAAATCCCCTCCAAAACGGCTCCACGCTCAATCAGGCGGCGGGTGCGAACCCTGCGTTCTTCGTTCCGCTGCTTGTTCTCCAAAATCTTCTTTCGGTTTTCAAGCTGCCGAATCTCCTTCAGGACTTTCTCCCGTTCTTCTTTTTGGGGGTGGGCTGTAATTTTTTCGTTCATGTCAGGCACCTCTTTTCTTTGGAAATACTCATAGATTGACCGTCCATTTCTGTCGAGCAAAGTACCGGCGCAGCCTCCGCAGTGCGGCATGGATGGATTTTCCCGCCTGTGATGGCGTGATACCCTCCATTGCGGCAATATCTTTCACTTTCATACCCAGCATATAGCGGGCATGGACACGGCGAGCCTGCATAGGCGGCAGGGAAGAAATGGCTTCGTACAATCGCCGTATCAGTTCTTCGTATTCGGCTAATTCTTCTTTTTCTATCAGGTAGTCCTCCGGCGATGGCTGCGCCCAGCCGATGGCGGCATTTTCGATTCCATCGTTACAATCGAGGGAATAAAACGCCTTATACCGGAACATCTTGCGATCTCTGGCGCCCTCGGCTCTCTTGTCCAGAAGAAACGCTTCGACGATCTCATCGGACACCTCCACAAAAATGTCCTCTTTGCAAAATGGATAATATTGTTTGAGATTTATGGTCTGCATAGGCACGCCCTCACTCTGTTTGAAAAAGGTCATCATAGCAGCGGCGCATATTCCGCAGCCCCCGGTGGATGGCAACGCTGACCTTACTGCTATGGATACCCTCTCTCCGGGCGATTTCCGGCTGCTTGATACCGGCAATGTAGTAGGCGTGAACACGGCGGACCTGTGTCGGAGTGGCATGAGCCAGAGCCGCAGGCAGAGCTGCAATCAGGTGCAGGCGGGTGGTCATTTCTTCTCGTTCCAGCAAAATATCTTCCGACGATCTGCTGTGTTCCAGTGCGTAATTTTCCAGCCAGCTGTATGCGTCCAGAGAGTAGTAGGCGCGGTGGTAGACTTTCCGACGCTCATAGTTCTCCATCTCCCGCTGGGCCTGATACATCGCTGCCCATACCTCGTCCGTAACATCCACAAACTCGTCATGCCGGTAGTGGGGATACATCCACCGCAGATTGATTGTTTTCATAGGCTTACCTCCTGAAAATTGGAGAGGCGGGCAGCTCGTCCGCTGTCCGCCCCTCGCTGAGATAAGGGAAATGATCCCTTTCACTTGGTAGCCAGAAAACAGGTCATTTGTTAAGCCTGTTCCCAAAGAAATTTATAAATTTTTTTCTGACCGCCTCCACACTTTGATACACAGCCACTTTGGAGCAGCCGCACAGCACACCGATCTCTGCAAGGCTCAGCCCGTCAAGCGCATAGAGCAGGAACCGGCGGCGCTGGGCCTCGGTACAGGTGTCCAGAACAGCCATCAGCTCATGCAGTGTTTCCTTGCGGCAAAGGTATTCTTCCGGCGTTTCGCCGTAGGCTCCTACACCCTCGGTGGTAATGATGTACTCGTCAAACTCCCGGCCATCCCAATGCCGCCGCTGTTCATGGAACAGGTTCTCCGTTTTGTGATCGGCCCGGTCAAGAAATTCATAGACTTCCAGCGTGACCTCCACGGCCACAGCTTGTCCGTTATAATTGATGGTAACTTCCATCTGCCTTTCCTCCATTCAGATTTTTTCGGGAAAATCTGAATGGGGCGGCGGAGAACGGCACCGGGGATAAAGTTCGGGCCATGCTGACCCGATGTTCCGGCTCCATAGAGACAAAAAAGCGCCCGGACGGCATAAAGCCATACGAGCGTAATAGAGTATATTTTGCTGTTTAGTTACATGGTATAGTGCATACTTCTGACCGCATTGCTCCGCTGCTGGGAACAGGCTTTTTTTAGCTGGTGCAGGTCATGGGGACTGTGAAAAAAGGCAAAAATAGACACGGCGGCAATCCTCCTATGTGCCGCCGTGGATTTACACGGTGTTAGGTCGTCGGGTTTCTGCTTTTCGCAAAAAGAAACGGCGGCTCTGTTTTTTCAAAGCCGCCGGAAGATAGCATAGGCGCGTTAATAGATCTGCTTTACGACGGCTTTTTTTCTTTTGCCGTCGTCCGGCAGATTATTTTTTTATGAGTAAGGGCGAAAAATCAATCGTAATCATAAAATTATGGTCATGTATTTCAATTATTGGATTTGTACAATTCATCATAAGTAATAGCTTTTTCACAATGTAAAGTCCTTGTCCAGACGTACCATTACTTCTTGAAACATCTGCTACATAAAAGCGTTCCAACAGTTTTGAATATTCTTCTGTAGGAATAGATGCAACAGGATTTTTAATACAGAGTTGTACAGAATCTGCAATATTAATTAGTTGAATTACAACATTATTTGTAGTGGATGTTACCGCATTGAATATAAGATTTTGTATAATGCGAATACACGCCTTTCTGTCAGCATTAAGATAGATGTCCATATTAGGTATTTCTATTTGGGGTTCAATTCCATTAACGCTGAAAATCGAATAATTGTCTAGCAGGATTTCAGTAAGCAATGAGCATAGCTCAACCTTTTCATAGTAAAATGGATATTGTCCTGCTTCTAAAAGAGAGATTTGATAAAAGTCATCTATGAGACGTTCTAATCTCAATGCTTTTCCGGATAATGCTGAAATATATTCCGCTCTTTTTTCATCAGGCGCACTTGATAGAAGTTGCAAATATCCGCGAATGGAAGTTAGTGGTGTCCGTAAATCATGAGAAAGGCAAGAAATATTCTCTTTTAATTCATTCTCCTTTTTTTGAATTTCGCCCAGATAAATATTATCTTTTGATACAATCTGATTTATGATTTCAACCAAATGCTCTAACCGCCTATCAGATAAAGACACTGTAACTAACTTTTTCGTTTTTCTATTCAGAATAGCATTTAGTTGGACGATTACTTTATATATCTGTATTTTCCAGTTAATTAAAGAAATTGAAAGGATAATGACCAATGCTATCAGAACAAGAAACATAATCGCCCAACCCATATTCTACCTCCCTTTTACTTGATTTCTTTTCTAATCATAATAAGACCGCCAACAATCAAAAGAGAAATGCACCCTATGAAATAGAATGGTAAATGCTCAATAATACCCATTGTGCGACAAGAGCTGAAATTCATCCAATAGTACATAGGATTTCCATATACAAAAAATTTTAAGGGTATTGAAACCGTCTCCATATCACTCCATAGCATTAAGTAAACAGACGCTCCACTGAATACATATAAGCAGCAAATCCCTGTTACAATCCCTGTATTTTGAATAACGACACATAAAAAAATAGAAATGCTTTCTAATGCTAATAAAACCGTTCCGCAAGCAAGAGCCCATCCCAAAAGGTTTATTACTTCACTCGCAGTTGGAATGTAACCGGATTGTATGATTTCAATAACGAAAAATGTAGCTACAAAAATCAGATACGTTATCAGAGACACCACCAATATTGTAATCGCTTTGGTGTAGTAGAGAATAGTTCGTTTAGTGCCGTATGCAACAGATAATTTGATTGTACCCGTATTATATTCTTTTGTAAAAAATATGGTTGCAAATAAAATGCCAATAATCCAGAAAAAGGCTGTATATGCAAGAGATGAGCGGGCAACAGTTTGAAACGTTGGTATTTCACTAGATAGATAACACTTAGCTTGAAATCCGATTACACTTTCTGTTCCATCTCCGGCTCCAAAAAAAGTCATGTCACCAAGTGCAAAAGAGACCATTATAACCGCCGCACATACGCCTAATATAGTTATCAATATCTTTGAGTGACGCAATTTATAAAATTCAGCTTTAAAATGGTTAATCATTTTGGCACCCTCCTATCAAATTAGTGTAATAAGTTTCAAGACTATCTCCAGATTGTGCTAACTGATAAATCGTAATATTATTTGCACTTAGCAACGCTGATACTTTTCCGGCATTTTCAACATAATCATATAGATGAATACTTTTGTCTGGCATAACAGAAAAATTTGAAGTATTCAGTTTGCTTTCCAATAAAACACTAGCAGCAGCTACATCATTCACTTGCAACAACAAATGCTTTTTGCAGCGTTTGTCTAACTCTGTAGCGGTAATTTCCTGTAAAAGTTTCCCCTCATGTAAGATACCATATCTATTTGCTAATTGATGAAGTTCCGTGAGAATGTGACTTGAAATCAAAATAGTGATTCCACGTTCTTTATTTAGTCTTTTGAGTAAGTTTCTTAATTCGATAATTCCAGTAGGGTCTAGTCCGTTAATTGGTTCATCTAGTACGAGAAATTCAGGATTCCCAAGCAAAGCGATTGCGAGAGCTAGTCTCTGCCGCATACCCAAAGAGAAATCTTTTGCTTTTTTCTTTCCGGTATCTTTCAAACCAACTAATGCTAAAGCATTATCAATGCAACCTTTTCCTGGAATACCGCGTTGCAAACGTTGTACCTCCAAATTTTCATAGGCTGTCATATCAAGATAAAGAGAAGGGCTCTCAATAATACAGCCAATGCGCTCACGCTGCTTTGCAAGTTTCTTATTGCTTTCACCGAATAAAGCAATTTTGCCAGTAGTAGGTTCCGCCAGTCCGGTTAGTAAACGAATCATTGTTGTTTTACCGGCACCGTTTTCTCCGATAAACCCATAAATATCTCCTTGCATTACAGACATAGATACTTGATTTAGGGCTAGTGTATTGCGATACTTTTTTGTGATGTTGATAGCTTCAAAAACTGTTACGTTCATATTTTCACAGCTCCTTTCTTGTTATTTAGTATCGCAGACAATTCCTTGAATAATCTAAAGGTAAAGCTAAAGATTATCTAAAGCTCACTTTGCAAATCGGTAACCCAAGCCCCATATGGTCTTAATTCGGCAGCCTTCGCCCTTTAATTTTTTTCGTAAGTTACTTATATGTGTGTTAATGACATCATTATCCCTTGCAAATGGTTCTTGCCAAATACTTTCATAAAGATTTTGCTTAGAAAAGACTTTATCAGGATATTTCGCCAGTAGTTCTACGAGTTGATACTCTTTTGCTGTAAGCACAATAATTTCGTCTGCAACAGTAACTATTTTTGAAGATGTATTAATGGAAAGTTCTCCAAAGGTCAAACAAAGATTGGGAGTATCTTTTTGACTTCTTAGCAAATTGCGTTCAATTCGCGCTAGTAATTCGTCCAAATCAAACGGCTTTGTTAAATAGTCATCAGCACCCAAGCGTAGCAGTTCGACTTTGTTGAATGTTAAACTTTTTGCAGAAACAACAATTACAGGTACGTCTGAAAATTTTCTGATATTTCTAATTAACTCATCTCCACTGATAAAAGGAAGCATTAAATCTAAAATAATTAAATCCGGGGATAATTCTTTTATACGTTCAATCGCATTTGCACCAGTAAGTGTGAAGAAGACTTGATAATTGTACTTTTCCAGATGGTCTTTTATCATAACGCAAATTTCTTTATCATCTTCGATAATTAAAACATTATTCATGTTGAAACTCCTTTCTGCGTCTATCAGTCGGCTTTTCTGCGTTCTTTGGGATCAGCCAAACACCAGCCATCTTCACAGCGCCGGGGATACGCCCACCAGCACAATAATAATTTACCCTACGAGGTGTCACGCCCCACTTCTCGGCGGCCTCTTTCAATGTCATATAGTCCATTTCGCACCTCCACAGAGTACATTATAGTTCTCTTTCTCGAACAATGCAAGGAACGAAATGTGAATTATAAACTTCAACCAATCTGCATATAGCAACATTCCACGGGCGAAGTATGAATTATACAATGTAACTGGGTGATGTTATATGGCGAAAGTTGAAGATTGTCCCGGTTTTGAAACCTTCGGTGCAGATGTCAAAGCTGCACGAGAGGCAAAGCGTCTGGCACGAAAAACATTGGCAGAAATGGTTGGGATTGAATGGCGGTATCTTGCCAACATTGAGAATCAAGGTGCGATTCCGAGCCTGCCTGTGATGATCCAGTTGATTAAGGTCTGCGGACTTCCCGTGGAACGGTATTTTAACCCGGAGATTATACGAGAAGAAAGCGAACAGCGGCAACGGGTCAGCCACAAGCTGAAGCTTTGCCCTGAAGAATACCTGCCGATTATCGAAGGTGCCATAGACGGGGCGCTCAAAATGGAACAGACTGCGAAGCAGAAGGAGGACGCATAATCGCGGCCTCCTTCTGGCGTTTCTGTATCATGTTTCCCGGCACTTTTCCAAAAGTTCCCGGCACCTCTGCTGGATTTCTCCGGTTTCTGTCACAGTCAGGTCACGGTCATTTCCGGTAATCTTATCTTCCAGAAAGTTGGCGTATGTACCCAACAAAGCGTTCCGTAAATCCTCCGGGGTTTTCTGTATTTCAGCGCTGTACCAGTCATTCCGGTGGGGTTCCCATGCCATCAATGTATAACCGTGGCTGGTCTGAACCACCTCATACAGAGGATCATCATCCAGATATGCCTGAAACACTTTCAAAATCTTTTCAAAGGTCAGCATTTCCCGCACCTCCCATTCAGCTGCAAATCAGTTCCCTGATTAAAATTTCCTCAATCTGTGCCGTTAATGTGTTCATCAGCCCCACCCAACGCATGGGGTCACAGGCTTTCAGTTCTTCCGTGACACCCGCAGTCTCCATCATGTGAGGCAACATAGTTTCCACACGCCCCTGTGCTGTCCGCTCAATCTCTAACAGGTGTGGATACAGCTTCTCGCTCATCAGCAGATGGTTGTAGAGAATGGGGCGATGTTCCTTTAGGTAGGATTTTCGCATTCTGCCGTACTTGCCGATAGAAGTTTCCGGCTGTTCAGAAAGTTTTAGGTTTGGTATATCATAATCTCCACAACGAATGTAAGTCAACTTACTCATATTCATTCTCCTTTGCTTCGTGATGATTAGACTGCTGCGCTGGCTGCTATGCTGCCTTTGCGCGGTTCTTCTTTTGGTAGCTGACCGATAGTAGAAAAAACACCTTTTTTCATATCCTCAGCCCGGATCAGGGCTTTCTTAGCGTCCATTTCCGCTTTTTTCTTCGCCTTGATTTTGTCCTCATACTGTTTCTGTGCGCCGCTGGCTTTCCGCTTCAAATAATTCTGATGAAGCCTGTCCTTGCGTTCTTCTTTTTTCCGCAGTTCTTCCTGTTCCTCCGGGGTTAAAGGAACCGGCTGTAAGGATGGTGGGATATAGCGTCCTAAAAAATTGAAGTAGATTTCAATTTCCTGCGTGGTGTCCTGACTACCTTTTCTGGCGCGTTCGTGGACAAGGATTTTCTCTACAAACTCATTGAGCATGGTGTTTGTCAGCGTGTCAAAATTCTCGTACTTATCAATCAGGGCTATAAATTTCTCCGCTGATTTCTGGCTTTGCTCGTAGCCGGTAACAGCCTTTTCCAGCTCCGCAATTTCAATCTCAAGTGCGTCCTGCTCTTTGGCATACTGTGCATCAAGCGCCCTATATCGTGCATCCGGCAGCTTGCCGAGGGCATTGTCCTCATAGATTTTGCAAATCAGTTTTTCCAGTTCTCCGGCTCTCTTTTGGGCAGCAGCCAGACGCCTGCGCTTTTTCGATATATCGGCACTCTGTTGAGCAACCTGCGTCTCCTGAACAGTGTGAATAAATTCCGTCCGGTCATTTCTCGAATATTCAGCGATAGCCCGGAGCGTGTCGGAAACCAATGTCAGGACAGCACTCTCATTGATACGGTGTTGTGTAGGGCATAGTGTCCCACACGGAACTTTGGTATAATTGGAACAGGTATATTGAGAAATCCGCTTGCCATTGTTGGTGCGGTGGACATACATCTTGCCGCCGCAATCGGCACAATAGAGTAAGCCTGTGAGGGGAGCCGCTTCGCCCCAGCCGTTTGGATAACGCCGTACATTGCTGCGGATTTTCTGCGCCAAATCAAAGGTCTGCTGGTCGATAATGGCTTCATGGGTATTCTCAAAGATCGTCCATTCGTCCTCAGAAACATAGTGGCTTTTCTTGTCCTTAAAGTGCTTGCGGGTCTTGAAATTGATGGTATGCCCTAAATACTCTCGTTTTTTCAAAATGTTCACGATGGTAGATGATCCCCATCCATAGGGGTCTTTGACCGGCTTTGAGCGGTTCACACCCTCGTTGAAGCGGGCAAGGTGTACGACAGGAATTTCAATCCGGTCTGCGGATAATTTGCAGGCGATCCGGTAAGGCCCATATCCCTCCAGCGTGAGGGAGAATATACGGCGTACCACTTCGGCAGCTTCCTCATCTACCAGCCAATGCTCCCGTTTTTCGTCCCATAAGTAGCCGTAAATCACAGTGCCGGTCAGGTGCTTGCCACTCATGCCTTTTGACTTAAACACAGATCGGATTTTCCGGCTGGTATCACGGGCGTAAAATTCATTCATGATGTTGCGGAACGGGGTAAAATCGTCATCGCCTTTCAGACTGTCCACACCGTCGTTGATGGCAATCAGACGAACGCCTCGCTGCCGCAAAACCTCCATAACTTGACCGACCTTCAGATAGTCGCGTCCTAACCGGCTCATGTCCTTGATGACGATTGCCTCTACACGCCCTGCCTCCACTTCCTCCATCATCGCCAAAAATCCGGGGCGGTCAAAACGGGTGCCTGAGATACCATCATCGGTAAAGTGCGTAGGGTTGGGCAGCCCATTCCGGCGGGCAAAATCCTCTAACATCTGTTTTTGGTTGGATATGGAATTGCTCTCGCCCTGTAACTCATCGTCCCGGCTCAGGCGCTCGTACAGTGGGGTAATTTTTTCATTTCTCATGGCTGTACCTCCTGAAACAAAAATGCTCTAAGTGATTGCTTCACTAACCATGACACAATCATGATTAAGAAGTCACTTAGAGCATATATCACCTGCAGCCAGCTTGTATTTTTTGTACTGCCTTACTGCAAAATGGTTCGGGTCTTTCTGCTCCAGTTCATCAAACATCAGATCTACTGGATTCTTGAAATTCTCATCATCTTCCCTGGCTTCTGACACATTGATCATTTCCAACAGAGTATTGAAATTCTTTTCTTCTTCTCTGCCTTCATACCAGATATAACCAATCAGGGCACAATAATAGAGTTTTTCCGCCTTTACCCAAAAATCCTCACCCGATTGCTGCCCTTCACCTTTGGTATTAGCAATAATAGTTGTTACCAGTTTTAGAATATCTTTTTCACTGCGTATATATACAAATGGATTATAGTGCATGGATTTTTTGAAGTTAATTGTATTCAAAACTTTAATTTTATACGGTTCGTATATAACTTTTCCCTCTTTGTCCCGCACGATTTTTCCATTTTCATCCGTCATCGGACTGCCTTTTGCCAGCATACTACCAACCTCCAGAAGCACAGTTCCCTTCGGATCAGTAATCACATAAGAGCTGTGCATCTGCATAATGTTAGGCTTTACAAAAAATCTGGTTTTTCCAGAACCAGAACCACCAATTACCAGAATGTTTTTATTCCTGGCGTATTTCGGATTCTTTGGTCTGCTTGACATAGTAAGACTCTCTGTTTCTGTGAGAATAATATTATTTTCAAATTCAGGATCCGCATATGGTCGTATATCTTTTTCTGTTCCCCATCTGGCAGAACCATACTCCACACCCAGTCGATATTTCCTGGCATTTTTCGTGCGGTAAATAATAATAAGCTTTACAGCCACGCCGCCTGCGATTCCACACAACAAATCTATATGATTCAAACTTGGCCAGAGATTCTGAAACGCCAGTTCAAAATAAGTAATGGTATTCATAAATTTATCCCAGGAAGTTGCTCCGGTGTTTACCCGATACAACCAGGCAATCTTATTGAAAAAATAGGCAAACATCAGATAGGGGAAATTAGCTAAAAACAGCTTTTTCTGATCTGCCCTCTTCAATTCACTTGCCTTGTCCGTAATCAGATTTTTCACATCCGCAAGCATTTTTCCTAGGATACTCTCTGAGGAAAAAACAGCTTTTCCAGATATTTTTCTCTTTTTCGGAGAGCCTCTGATATGCTGAACTTTTCCTCTTTTCTTCTTATGCTGCTGTTTTTTCTCCGTCATAAACTCTGCCCTCTGTCTTTCTGCTGTTCTCTTGCTCGTTCTCTGTTCTTTCCTTTAGACACAGCATCCTTAAAGTGCATAAGTTTTTCCATAATAGATGGCTTATCCTTTTTGTTCATCTGGACACCCAAATATTTCTTAAATGCCAGATTCATCATTTCTGTATCCTGCCCTTTAAAGAACACATAGTAGGTCGGTGGCTTGGTCGAACTGTCTTTTTTCAAGGCAAAATCTAAACGGTATTTTTTCGCCACACGCTCAAAGGACTTGATATTTCCATCTGTGATTTCAATATTGGATAAACCAGAACCCTGGCTTTTCAATTCTTTGTATGACTGTTTTCCAACCTTATAAGGATTCTTTCCCTTTTGCTTCTGTCCTGACAGATACTTCCGCAGCATATTTTTTAACACGTCGGCAGTCACTCTTGCAGTTTTAACCGACAATGCGATTGTTTTCTGAGTAACTTCTTCCTGCAATTTGCACGCCTCCTTTCGATTCTGATCAGCAAATTACGGTGGCACTAACAGATGGGGGAGATATATTTTCATTGGAATTTGACTCCTTTCCACTTCCCGACAAATTGTCGAGAAGTCATGGGTTTTAATTTTTCACTGTCTGCTTCAATAAATAAATTGTGCTGAACTGCACATATAACTTTTCTTCTTCCCAATCCATCTGATCCATCAGCAGGCATTGAAATAATACATCTACATCCTGCAATTTATAAATCCTGTTGCACGTTTCTGACAAACCTTTTAATTCCGGAATCTCTTGCATCGCATTTCGTCTGTGCATAAGACATTGCAAGTATAATGCTTCAAGATGTTTCTGGCTGAAAATAAGTGCTGTCGTATCCTGTTCATTGACTGTACATTTACGTTTTTCTAACTCTTCTTGGGAAATGTCCAGAAAACACCGGATATTTTCGACATATACATCACCATCAAATGTTGGATGCTTTTTCTTAATCCATCGTTTCGCCGCTACCTCCATATTCTTTCTGTCTCGATCAGATCTGGCACTACGGAAATTCAGCCTTTTGCCCATTTCTGCATAGATATTACTTTTCACCTGCCGATCTGCCAAAGCTGCGTATTCTTCATTGCGAAAAAAATAATCTAAAAGTTGGTTCATCTTAGCCTGACTATCTACCAAATGATAACATTCCTCAGAAAACCCCAAACCCGCAAATGCAACTGGCGCACTTCCTTTTTTGATTTCTTTTTCAATCACTCTCAAAATGTCTCTCTTTGATTCCATTTCTTGCTTTCCTTTCTCTTCTTCAATTTTCTGATTCTGTTCACAGATCATCAATAAGTTTTCATCTGCTCTTTTCGCTGTCAGTGTTAATGAATAACAAATCAAAACCAGAAACAGTGATATCAATGCACTTCCTACACCAATCATAAAAACTTTTCCCCCTCCAATACATGAAACAATCCGTCCCACTTAAAAAACGGACTGATTTTTTTCAGCATAGCAATCAAGTCCGCTTCATTTTCTATTTCAATCTCCAAAAATTCTATTACACTAATTTCAAGTCCATCCGCAATTTTCTTTAATTGTTCTACTTTCGGCTTTCGTATGCCTATTTCATACTTCCGAATTGTATTCACATTAATTCCTGTTCGTTCTGCAAGCAGTTCCTGCGATAGCCCTCTCTGTTTCCGAAAATAACGAATCTTTTCATTTATCTCCATATCTTTCGCCTGTTGAACTTCTCGACAATTTGTCGGGAAGCTGTTCCCTTTCCCAGTTTTCTTTTGCTTCATATCCATACATAGATATTTCCTCATCCAATAGCCTTGCAACCATAAAGCAACAAGACAGCAAAAACAAAAGCACTATTCCTGCCAGAATAATAATTATCAAATCAATCACATCTCATTCTCCTATGATTGTTTCCTATTAGGAACGCTGTAAATACAAGGCTTTTCGGAGCCTACGAACCACAAAAAATAATATTTGATCTATCACATTACACAAAAAGCCGTCCGGCGTTCAAATCGGGCGGCTTTTTTGCGTGGATAGACCGGAAGGAGGCGGAAAAATAATTACAGAAATTTAACCCGCAAAATTGTGCAACTTTCACGAAAAGGAGGATAGTGAATGGCAGATGAAAAATTGAACACAGGCCCCGGTGAGGAGAAGCTCCCGGAGGCTCCCGCTCCTGTTACGGTTGACGAGCCCCAGGCTCCGGCTCCCGAACAAACTGCCGCTCCCACACCCCAGCAGGAGGGGCCTGCCCAGCCCGAGCCCGGTGATGTGGTGGTGTCCTTTGACAAAATCAATGAGCTGATGAATGAAAAGCGGCAGACAGCCCGGGCCGAGGTAGAAAAAGAGGAGGCGGCAAAAGAGCCGAAGGAGAAAACGCAGGAGGAACCTCCCACCGCTGGGGATGATGAACCTAAAAAGGCCCGTCGGGGCCGTCCCCCAAAAGAGGAAAAAGCGGAGCCTGCTGGCAAGGAGGCGGCGAAGCCCCGCAAGGGCCGCCCACCCAAGGCGGATAAGGCGGCCCCCGGCGAGGCCACGCCGACTAAGCGAGACAAATTGTCCCGAAGTGGGAAAAAGGCTGCGGAGGTTAAAGCTGCCCCGGAACCCGAAAAGGCCCCACCCGAAAATGCGGCTCCGGCCCCGGAACAGGCTCCGCCTGAGCCAGCCGCTCCGCCCCGTCCTGTGGAGGAAGGAAAGCTGGTCTATCTGAAGCTTTCCGAAATGCATCCGTTCCACACATTCCGCCCCCACCCGTTTAAGGTGCGGGACGATGCCAAAATGCAGGAAACGGTAGCGTCCATCAAGGCAAACGGCGTAATGGTTCCCGGCCTTGCCCGCCCGGAAAAAGACGGAAACGGTTATGAGATCGTGGCTGGCCATCGCCGCCATCATGGTTGTGAGCTGGCTGGGCTGGAGGAAATGCCCTTTATCGTCCGGGAAATGACTGACCACGAGGCGGTACAGGCTATGAAGGACAGCAACAAGCAGAGGGATCAGACGCTCCCCAGCGAACTGGCCGCCCTGTTGGAGCTGGAAGTGGAGGACATCAAGCACCAGGGCGGGCGGCTGAAAAATGTGGCCGAGGGCGATATTGGCAAACGCTCCGTTGAGATTGTGGGCGAGGCGCACGACATGAACTATAAAAAGGTCATGCGTTATCTGCGGCTGAACTCTCTTGTGCCGGAACTGCTGGACAAGGTGGACGATAAAAAAATGGGCTTTATGCCCGCTGTGGAGATTTCCTATATCCGCCCCAAAAACCAGCGGCTGATCGCTGTTTCCATTGACGGAGAACAGGCATCCCCCTCTCTGGCCCAGGCGAAAAAGCTCCGGGAGCTGGACAAGGACGGGAAACTCAATGGTGATGTCATTGACGGCATCTTATCAGAAAAGAAAAAGGAGGATCGAGGCGTGATTATTTCTACCGCTGAACTGGAAAAGTATTTTGGCAAGGAGGCTACTCCCGCCAAAATGAAGGAGCAGATCATGACTTTGCTGGACGAGTGGAAAGAGAAACAGCCGCCCGAACTGGCGAAGGCTCCGAAAAAGATGGAGCAGGACAAGTAACCACTTCGAGACATTTTGTCCCGAGGGCCCTGCCCTCCGTATCATGGCTCTGGTGGTATATATCCCCCGTCGCCGCCTGTTTTTTCGTACAGCCGGGAGCGGGCTGTCAAGGGTGCATCGCACCGCCGTTTTACGGCGGCCTGCCCTTGACGGTCTGCCCCGGCTGTGCTATTTTCCCGGCAAGCGGCGGGGGTATATCCTCCAGAGCCGCCCCCTTTCCCATGATTGGGAAAGGGCGGGGGGATTGGGCTGAACTTACTTATTAAAATATCGGAGGTATTGACTATGAAGCGTCCCCTTGCATACATTACCGCCGCATGGTTGAGCGGCGACAGTGAAAACGCAGAACAGGCCGCCCGCTACTGCCGGGCGGTTTATGAGGCAGGCTTTTCCCCGATCTGCCCGCCCCTGTATCTGCCCCTGTTTCTCAATGACGCAGTACCCGAGGAGCATAAAAGCGGCATCGACATGGGCCGTGACCTGCTCCGCCGCTCCCATGTGCTGGTGGTCTGCGGCCACACCATGACCGAGGCCATGAAAAATGATATTGCCGTGGCCCAGCGGCTGGGAATTACCGCCACCACCCTTGAGGGCATCCTGACCGTCAAGGGACAGGGAAAACGCTGATGGAGTCTGTTTTTGAGGCTTTCATTTCAAATCCTGCCCTTTACAGTGCGGGGCATCTGGTGGGGGAAACGCTGCATTTCCCCACCAACACGGAGGAGGTGCAGTCCCTCTTAAAGCGGATCGGCGTGGACGGGGTGCGCTGCCAGGAATACTTTATTATCTCCTTTGACAGCGACATTCTCGGCCTTTATGACTATCTGGGCGAGTATGAAAACATTGACGAGCTCAACCATCTGGCCCATCTGCTGAAGGAGCTCTCCCCATCAGAACGGGAAACGCTGGAGGCGGTTATGGACAGCGGCCAGCATTGTGGCTCTGTGCAGGACTTGATCAACCTTACGCAAAACCTGGACTGCTACGACTTTCATCCCGGCGTGGACAATGAGGAAATGCTGGGCCGCCTTTATGTGGAGGATATGGAAAGTCTCGAAGTGCCGGACAATATAAAACCCTACTTTGACTTTGAAGCATACGGGCGGGACATTTCCATCAACGAAAACGGACACTTTGCACCGGGCGGCTATGTGACGAAGGTGAGTGACGATTTCCGGGAGGTCTACCACGGCCCCCAGGACATCCCCGCTGGACACAGGGTTTTTGCTTACCCCCAGCTTTCGATCCGGGAGCAGATGGCCGCTTATCAAGAAATTATTGACGGTTCCTCAAAGGAGGGGTTCCGGCGGCTGGCTGAAAAACACCATGAGGAACGGTAACGGGACTTCGAGACAATTTGTCCCAAGGCGAAAGGAGGCGGTGTAACTGATTGATGAAGAAATTTCCCGGAGCTCCATAGCGATTTCTGTCCGGGCCAGCAAACTGACAGCCCGGGGGCTGGCCTATGTGCTCCGGGCGGCGGGCCGCCAGATCGCCAAACGGCATAAGAAAGCCCAAAGGCCCCACGGCAGGCAGAGCGTGAAAAAGCTCATGGCTCACGGCGAAAATGTGAACAGCATCGAGGTGGAGGCCCCGAAGCTCTTTGACCGTATGGCCCGCCGTTTTCATGTGGACTATGCCTTTTACAAAACCGGGCCGGACAAATACCTGCTGTTTTTCAAGGCGGGACAGGCGGATGCAATTACCGCCTGTTTTGAGCGGTACTCCCGCAGGCTTCTGGAACAGTCAAAATCCAGCCGCATCCCCATCCGGGAACAACTCAAAAAAGCGGCGGAACAGCTTGTAAAGGAACCGCCTAAAACACAGGAACGGACAAAGGAGGTGGTTCGTGAAGAACGATAGCATCAAAAAATACCTTATTCCCAACATCCCGTATCTGTTTGTCCTGTGGGCCTTTCTCAAGCTGGGGACGGCCTACCGTCTGGCGGCGGGTGCGGATTTTGCTCATAAACTCATGGGGCTGGGCCAGACCATTGGCCCGGCCTTTGCCGACTTTGCCCCGGGGCTTGCTCCCTTTGACTGGCTCGTTGGCATTGTAGGGGCTGTGGCGTTCCGGGTGATGGTCTATGTGAAAAGCAAAAACGCAAAGAAATTCCGGCGGGATGAGGAGTACGGATCAGCCCGTTGGGGTTGTCCGAAAGATATAGCCCCTTTCGTAGATCCAAAGTTTGAAAACAACATCATTCTGACCGGGACGGAGTTCCTTACCATGAATACCCGTCCGAAAAATCCCGCCAACGCCCGCAACCTCAATGCCTGTGTGATCGGTTCGTCCGGCTCCGGCAAAACCCGGTTCTGGCTTACCCCGCAGATTTTGCAGGCCAGCGCAGACAAAAACGGCGGATGCAGCTATGTGTGTGTCGATCCCAAAGGAGGCGTTCTCGGGCAGGTGGGCCACTTCCTGCAAAAGCGTGGGTATCGGATCAAGGTGTTCAATTCCATTGATTTCACAAAATCCATGCACTATAACCCGCTGGCGTACATCCGCAACGAAGCCGACATCCTTAAATTTGTGGACGCTCTCATTTCCAACACTAAAGGCGAGGGCAAGGAAGGCGATCCGTTCTGGACAAAATCGGAAACCCTGCTTTACTGCGCCCTCATCGCCTATATCATTTTTGAGGGCCCCGCCGAGGATCGGAACATGAACACATTGGTTGACATGATTTCCGGGATGGAGGTCAAGGAGGATGACGAGGATTTTATGAACGCCGTGGACTATATGTTTGCGGGCCTGGAAAAACGAAAGCCGGATTGCTTTGCGGTCAAGCAGTATAAAAAGTACAAATTAGCCAGCGGCAAAACAGCGAAGTCGATCCTTATTTCCTGTGGCGCAAGGCTGGCTCCCTTTGACATCCCCCAGCTTCGGGAGGTCATGGCCTATGACGAGCTGGAGCTTGACCGCATCGGGGATCGGAAAACGGCGGTGTTCTTTATCATCTCGGACACTACGCAAACCTATAATTTCCTTGTGGCTCTGGCCTTTTCGCAGATGTTCAATCTGCTGTGCGAGAGGGCCGACAATGTTCACGGAGGCCGCCTGCCCCGCCATGTACGGGTGCTGTGGGACGAGGCCGCCAACACAGGGCAGGTTCCCCAGCTTGAAAAGATCGTGGCTGTCATCCGTTCCCGTGAAATCAGCTTGACGCTGTTCTATCAGCAGTTGGCTCAGTGTAAGGCGATTTACGATAAACACGCCGAAACCATTTTGGGAAATATGGACAGCGTGATATTTCTCGGAGGCCGGGAGGCCAGCACCATCAAGGAAATATCCGAGAACTGGCTGGGTAAGGCTACAATCTCCATGCAGACGGACAGCCGCTCCCGTGGCCAGTCGGAAAGCTACAGTCAAAATAACCAGCGGCTGGGCCGGGAGCTGATGACACCCAGCGAACTGGCGACCATGCCCGGGGATAAGTGCATTTTACAGCTTCGGGGCCTGCCCCCGTTCTATTCCCCGAAATACGATTTGAAAAAGCACCCGAACTACCGATATACGGCTGAAGCCGACAAAAAGAAAAACGCCTTTGATCTCGACAGGCTCATTAACCGCAAAAGGCGGCCCGGGCCGGACGAGCTGTGTGAGGTGTATGCCGTGGCTGTGCCGGACGATGGGCTCACAAGCGAGGACGAGGACATCCTCAATTATGATGACATCGACGATCCGGACGCCTTTGCATAAATAGGGCTTTGGGACAAAGTGTCCCGAAGTATGTAACCTGCTGCCAGAAATGGCGGCTTTTTTCATGGCCGGGAATACCCCGGAGAAAAGGAGGCTCTATGCAGTTTTTCACTTCCGCTATTGATACTTTGCAGACTCTTGTTGTAGCCCTCGGCGCTGGACTTGGCGTGTGGGGCGTTGTCAATCTGCTGGAGGGCTATGGATCGGACAACCCAGGTTCCAAGAGCCAGGGCATGAAGCAGCTCATGGCTGGCGGCGGCATCATCCTTTTGGGAACCACGCTGATCCCCCTGCTGTCTGGCTTGTTCTAAGGAGGGCTTATGGATTTTCTCACCGACTGGCTCACGAACTGGCTGAAAGAGCTGTTGATCAGCGGTATCATGGGGAACCTCGAAGGGCTTTTTGATACCGTCAATGCCAAAGTCGGAGAGATTGCGGTACAGGTAGGGACTACCCCGGCGGCATGGAACGCCGGGGTTTTCTCCCTCATCCGCCAGCTTTCCGAAACGGTGATCCTGCCGATTGCCGGATTGGTGCTGACCTTTGTTGCCACCTACGAGCTGATACAGATGCTTTTGGAAAAGAACAATATGCACGAGTTTGATGTGGCGAATATCTACAAATGGGTATTCAAAACCGCTTGTGCCATCCTCATTCTTTCCAACACCTTTAATATTGTCATGGCGGTGTTCGATGTGTCGCAGAGCGTGATTGCGGATGCGGCGGGGCTCATCCAAGGCTCCACCGACATTACGCCGGATATGCTGACGGAGCTGGAAACCACGCTGGAGGGCATGGACTTGGGGCCGCTCCTTGGCCTGTGGCTCCAGTCCTCTGTGATCGGGCTGACCATGCAGATCATGGGGATCATCATTTTCGTTCTGGTGTACGGAAGAATGATTGAAATATATTTAATGACCAGTCTGGCCCCTCTCCCCGTTGCCACGCTTTCCAACCGGGAGCTGGGCGGCACAGGGCAGAACTACCTAAAATCCCTGTTCGCCGTGGGCTTTCAAGGGATGCTCATACTGGTCTGTGTTGCGATCTATGCGGTGCTCGTCCAGGGCATCGCCACAGGCGGCGATCCGATTGGAGCGATATGGGGAACCGTAGGCTATACGGTTCTTTTGTGCTTCATGCTGTTTAAGACAGGCGGCATCGCCCAGCGCATCTTCGGGGCGCATTAAACGGACGGACTTCGGGACAATTTGTCCCGAGGCCGGGAAAGGAGGAAATGATTTTGGATAAGGATGTCATATTAACCCCGGAACAGATCGCCGCCGAGGAGCGGCGCTGGCTGTTCGATGCGCCGATTGCGGAACTGGCCGAGGTAAAAGGCGTGACGGTGGACGAGGCTGTTAAGCTGCGGACGGACGCAATTTTGCAGGAGGCCGCTGTTCCCATCGAAGTCACGGTTCGCCCGATTGAGCCCCAGGGCAAGCTCATCGGCTTTGCCAGCGTCAACTATGGCGGTGTAGTGATTGACGATTTCAAGGTGGTGGATGGTAAGAACGGGATTTTCCTCGGGGCTCCCAGCAAACCCGATCCCACCAGCAGGACGGGCTACCGCTCCACAGTGCGGATCAATGACCGGGCCACCCAGGAGCGGCTCAATGCGGCGGGAGCCCAGGCGTACCATTCAGCGGTGGAAAAGCTCATCGCCCGGGCCGAGGCAGTCCGCCCCACCTCGATCAAGGAGCAGATGGCACAGGCCGCAAGGGAGGCCGGGAAGGAAAATGCCGCCCGAACCGCCCCGGCAAAGAAAAAGGAGGTCCGGGATGACAGGTGATGTGACCTCGAGACAAATTGTCCCGAAGTCTCCAGCCTGCCCGGAGGGGCTGTTTTTGATGGACGGGATTGAAGGGCTGCGCTCTTTGCCGAAGCACTCGGTTGATATGCTCCTTACCGATCCGCCCTATGGCACTACCCGGAACTTTTGGGATGTGCCGCTCCCGCTCCCGGAGCTGTGGGAGGCGGTCAAGTGGGCTGTCAAGCCGGATGGCGCAGTGCTGTTTTTCGCACAATGCCCCTATGATAAGGTGCTGGGGGCATCCAACCTCGCTATGCTCCGCTATGAATGGGTGTGGTACAAAAGCAGGTGTACTGGCTTTCTCAACGCAAGGCGGGCTCCCCTAAAGCGGACGGAAAACATTCTGGTGTTTTATCAAAAATTGCCCTATTACGATCCGCAGTTTGAACAGGGCAAGCCCT
>NZ_JBDGAB010000016.1:33157-72651 GCF_040910705.1 Blautia sp. RTP21359st1_E11_RTP21359_211015 | reverse complement strand
ATTTTTCCCAGTCTTACCTCTTGTTTATCATCGTTCACGGAATCCTTGTTAGAACTACCACATGCAACCAGACAGGCTGTGAGGATAATTTCCAGAATAACTGATAAATATTTCTTCATATGGCTACACCTAGTTCTTTATTATTTCTTTTCATCAAGCAAAATAACACCTTGTGCCGGATTTTTATCAATTGCACCAACTATCTCATGTGGAACATATGGCTCTTCAAGATATGCAAGGTCTTCGGCAGTTAATTTAATGTCAAATGCTCCGGCTGAATCATCCAGATACTGCGTTTTGGTTGCCCCAATAATAGGCGATAGAATTCCCTTTGCCCACTGCCATGCAATGGCTATCTGGGACATTTTGCAGTTATACTTTTCGGCAAGCTCCGCTACACGTTTAACTATCTGCATGTCTTCCGCTTCAGTCTTATCATATTTTCCCATGGCAACCCTATCCGTGGTTCCACGAAGAGACTCTGATTTCCACTGTGGTCTTGCCAGATGTCCGGCTGCAAGAGGGCTATACGGCATTAACGAAACTTTCATTTGCTTACAAATTGGTAGCAATTCTCTCTCATCCTCTCTGTAAAGCAAATTATAATGATTCTCCATCGCAGAAAATGGTGTCCATCCATTGTCTCTTGCGGCTAACTGCATATTATAAAACTGATATCCATACATGGCAGATGCACCAAGTGCCCTGACCTTTCCTGCTTTTACCAGATCGTGCAGTGCCTCCATAGTTTCTTCAATTGGTGTATCATAGTCAAATCTATGGATGATATATAAATCAAGATAGTCGGTTCCAAGACGTGACAGAGTTCCATCTATTTCCCTCATGATTGCCTGTCTTGATAAACGACCTTCATTAAAATATACCTTGGATGCAATCACAACCTGATTTCTCGCTACATTTTTCTTCAATGCTTTACCTAAATATTCCTCACTTGTTCCTGCTGAATATCCATTTGCTGTATCAAAAAAGTTATATCCCAAATCAAGTGCATGCTTGATAACATTCTCACTTTCAGCTTCATCCAACGTCCAGTCATGCATGGTTCCAGCTTTCCCAAAACTCATACAGCCCACACATAATTTTGACACTTCTATATCTGTATTTCCGAGTTTACCGTATTCCATAGTGCTCTCCTTATCTTAATCCAGCGTACTCTTTCTCCGATACCGCCTCACACCACTCATTGGAACAATCCACTCCCGGCACCTCAATTGCCAGATGGGAAAACCATTCATCCGGAGCGGCCCCATGCCAGTGCTTTACATCTACCGGAATGTTAATACAGTCACCCGGTTTCATTTCTACCGCATCCCTGCCTTCTTCCTGATAAAACCCTCGGCCGGCTACACATACTAAGATCTGCCCGCCACCGCTTTTTGCATGATGAATATGCCAATTATTCCTGCATCCGGGTTCAAATGTCACGTTGAAAATGCCAACCTGAGAAGTGGAAATCGGTGCAAGAAAACTTCTGCCAGAAAAATACTGTGCAAAGCCATCATTTGGTGCACCAATTGGAAATACCATCTCTTTTGCATGCGCCCGCATTGCTTCCTCTTCGTATGGTAAATCTCCTTCACCTGCCTCCCACACTTCCTTTGCAAGATTGAAAACAGCCCATGCTTTTGGCCATCCTGCATAAAATGCGACATGTGTGATTACTGCGGCAATCTCTTTTTGTGTTACACCATGATTTTTTGCATTTTGAAGATGATATTTTAAAGAAGAATCTGTAATTCCGGAAGCCATCAGAGCAACCACTGTGATGATACTTCTTGTTTTTACGTCGATGTCCTGGTTATTCCAGTTTTCGCCGAAAAGTACATCATCGTTAAAATGTGCAAATTCCGGTGCGAATTCACCAAGTGTATTTCTTCCTGCTGTCTGTACTATTTTTCCCATTTTCTGTATACCTCCATAGCACTGTTATTTATAAAGATTTTACCCACTCACTGATTTCCTGTTTTGTTCCACGGTTTAACAGGCTGCCTTCTGTGATAACCGCATCCGGTGCAGATGGCTGTAATTCCTTTACAGTATTACCGAATCCACTTCCACCGGATGTTGCAAAGAGCACAATCTTTTTGCCACTGAAATCATAGGCTTCCAAAAATGTATTGACAATTGTCGGAGCTACATACCACCAGATTGGGAATCCCAGAAGGATCTCATCATAAAAACTCATATCCATCTTTTTCTTCATAATCTCCGGCCTGTATTTCTTATCACTCATTTCCACACTGCTGCGGGATTTTTTATTCATCCAGTCAAGATCATCCTTTGTATATGGAACTTTTGGCTCAATCTCAAATAAATCCGCTTTTGCTTCCTCTGCAATCATTTCTGCTACTTTTTTTGTTGTCCCGCTTGCACTGAAAAATGCGACTAAATTTTTACTCATAATAAAAATCCCCTTTCTTTGCGAATTTTTCGTATAAAAATAGATGTATAAGATTTGAATTTCTCTTATACATCTATTTTATACCTGATATTTTTATTATGTCTAATGCTTATATTGAATTCCATTCTATGCCTGAAAAGCATTTATTTCTTCTATCATTTTACTGACCGCCAGAGAATATGGAATGTTTCGTCTCCAGGCAATCACAGTACTTGTTGTGATTTCAGGAGAAATTCTTCGCTGTACAAGAATATCCTCCCGCCAATACTTTGCAGCACCTTCGATGGATACCGGATAGCCCAGTCCATTTGCTGCCATAACTCCGGCATTCGTTCCAAGATTACTTGTAAAAGCAATCTGCAGTTTCGAAAAGTCTTTTCCAAACCAATTGGCAAGTTCACTTTGAACATTTACTCTTTCCGGCAGGATCAATGGTTTTCCAATAAGATCTTCTTTTCTTATAAACTCTTTTTCTGCCAGCGGATCATCCGGCCGCATTCCAACACACCAGTGATCGCAATCTGTGATCCGGATATAATCCAGCCCTTCGGTGTCCACCGGCTCCATGAATAATGCAATATCTACAAGTCCTTTGTTCATCATCTCATACACTGCATCTGCTGTTGCAGTATGCAATACAATCTGAACCAGCGGGTATTTTTCTTTATATGTTTTACATATCTCCGCCAATGTCTCCACCGCTGCAAATTCACCGCATCCAATGGTTATATTTCCCTCTACAACATCTTCTTTTCCTTTCAGTTCCTCAAGTGTTTTTTCCTCAAGATTAAGGATCTCCAGGGCACGCCTTTTTAATAAAATCCCCTCTTCAGTAAGCGAAATTTTCTTCCCGCTTCGAATAAATAATGTTACTCCAAGCTCCTCTTCAAATGCCGCCATTTGTCTGGATAGCGTTGGCTGGGTAATATGCAATTGTTCTGCTGCTTTTGTAAAGCTCTGTTCTTTTGCCACCGTCAGAAAATAGCGCAATAGTCTTAATTCCATATTTTTTATTCCCACAACTTCCGATTTCTATTTTTGTTTCCATAGCATAGTGTACTCTTTTTCACCAGTATCTTCATCCAAACCTTCACATTGAATAATGAACCCTTCTCTTTGGTAAAAAGAAATTGCTCTGGCATTCTTCTGATATACATTTAATCGTAAGCTGACTTTTTTATCCTTAATATAATCCAATAAAAGCTTACCTATGCCACATGACTGCATTTCATCAGAGACAAAAATACCTTCGATATATTCAGCATTTAGTCCTACAAATCCTTGAATCATTTTATCATCTTCATACACATAGACTTCGGATTGTGACATCATTTCTTTCACTAATTCATAATTACTTTTCCAGTATTGATTGGAAATAAAATAATGTGCTTTCAGATTTGTCTTTAACCATATGTCAGCAACTCTATCGATATCTCCGTTCAGCAACTTTCTAATCATAACAAATATTCTCCACAACTACATCCTTTATGCTTTTCTCTTTTATCCATTCTATCACAAGCTCACCATTAATCATCAATTTTTTGATATTTTTTCTTTTCCCCTACTGTAAAACAGCATCTGAGCGTTTCGTTATATAGAGTGGTACAAATACAGCGCAAAACTAAAATGTTAGCTGGAAATTGATCATTTTGAATGGAAAATCATGTCACGAACGTGATTAGAAAAAACAAAAGCGTTCGTTGTCAGCTAATCCAGCTAACATTTTCGAACGCTTTGAAGCCCGTCCATAAGAGGATTTGAACCTCCGACCCCTCGCTTAGGAGGCGAGTGCTCTATCCAGCTGAGCTATATGGACATATATAGTTGTGAAACATTTCGAACACTTCCAAAAGTTTCACAACCATTATTTTACTATATTTATTTTGAAATTACAAGAATTAATTCTAAATTTGAAAACTTAATAGTGCAGCTGACCCTGCAGCCAGATTGTTCCTTTGAAGCGGCGTCCAACTGCCGGTTCACCGAGAAGATCTTTGCTGTTGATGCAGATATCAAACTGTATATCATTGCTCTCTATAGTCATCTGGCAGATTTCTTCACCTGTCAGGATATTCTTAAATTTCATGATATCCAGAATCTCACCAAGAACATTATACTGATCACATTCAATTCCATAAGGCATGAAATAAGAGTCCACGATCGTGAGAACATCATCTGTAACAATTCTCTGGGAAATCATGGAGTAAGTATCCATATCCTCCATTGTAAGGCTCTCCATAGCTTCCTCATCACCATTACGCGCTGCTGCGATCAGATTAGTCCTGTTTTTGGAAAGTTCTCTCTCCACCTTTACCGCTTCCTTATCCTTCTGCAGCGGAAACAGGATCTTTCCCTCAGAAGCCAGACCGGAAACCGTCACCGGACGGTCCCCCGGGTCTTTCAGGCCTTTGTATTTCTCCTGCATATATTCTGCCAGATTCTGCAGATAAAAGATCATAGTCACGCCAATACGCAGATCATCACATGCTCCTGCATAAGATTCCTTATCTGTATGACGTTCAACAGTCACTTTTTCCCTGGATGTGATTCCTGTTCCCCTGAAAAATGGGAAATAATATTCCACGTGAAACTCACCGTTCTCATCGTACTGACCACAAACGCTGATTCCACAGTCACAGCCATAATTCTTGGAAAACTGTACAAATACGCCTTCCGGATGATTTTCCACGCAAACCTTTTCATCGTAGCTTGCGATCACATCACGGATGATCTCTTTTATTTCACTTCTTCTGGTAATCTGTGAAAAACCAACGGTCTTTAAATAACTGTGCACAAGAACACCTCCCTGAAAAAGCCTGCGTTTCTCTTACGCGCGTGTCTTTTTCTCAATCTTTGTCATACCGCCCATATATGGCTGCAGAGCTTTTGGAATATTTACAGATCCATCTGCATTCAGGTTATTCTCCAGGAAAGCAATGAGCATTCTCGGAGGTGCTACTACTGTATTGTTTAATGTATGAGCAAGGTATTTCTTGCCATCTTTGCCGTTTACACGGATTTTCAGACGACGTGCCTGTGCATCTCCAAGGTTGGAGCAGCTTCCTACCTCAAAGTATTTCTTCTGACGTGGAGACCATGCCTCAACATCGAGGGATTTTACCTTAAGATCAGCAAGGTCACCGGAGCAGCACTCAAGCGTACGAACCGGAATATCAAGAGAACGGAACAGATCTACTGTATTCTGCCACAGTTTGTCGAACCACATCTTACTCTCCTCTGGCTTGCAGACAACGATCATCTCCTGTTTCTCGAACTGATGGATACGGTAAACACCTCTCTCCTCAAGTCCATGAGCACCTTTCTCTTTACGGAAGCACGGAGAATAGCTTGTAAGTGTCTTCGGAAGCTCTTCCTCCGGGATGATCTGGTCAATGAATTTACCGATCATGGAATGCTCACTTGTTCCGATCAGGTAAAGATCCTCACCTTCGATCTTGTACATCATAGCATCCATCTCCGCAAAGCTCATAACGCCTGTAACAACGTTGCTTCTGATCATGAAAGGCGGTACGCAGTAAGTAAATCCCCGGTTGATCATGAAATCTCTTGCATAGGAAATTACTGCGGAATGAAGGCGTGCGATATCACCCATCAGATAATAGAATCCGTTACCGGCAACACGTCTTGCGCTGTCAAGATCGATTCCATCAAAATTCTCCATGATATCTGTATGATACGGAACCTCAAAATCCGGAACAACCGGCTCACCAAATTTCTCAATCTCTACGTTCTGGCTGTCGTCTTTACCGATCGGTACAGAAGGATCGATGATGTTCGGGATCACCATCATATCTTTCAGAAGCTCTTCCTCAACCTCTTTCTCTCTCTGAGAAAGTTCCTCAATACGAGTTCCGGATGCAGCAACCTGTTTTTTAACCTCTTCTGCCTCTTCTCTTTTTCCCTGGCCCATAAGAGCACCGATCTGTTTGGAGATCTTGTTTCTCTCAGCACGGAGAGCCTCAACCTCCTGCTTGATCTCTCTGTTTTCTTTATCAAGTTCGAGAACCTTGTCAACCAGCTCCAGTTTGCTGTCCTGGAACTTATTGCGGATATTCTGCTTTACAACCTCCGGATTCTCTCTCACAAACTTAATGTCTAACATGATATTCCTCCTGTATTAAAAATATTCTTACTCTTTGCAGTTTTTTATTCCTTCTCAATCTCACCAAGGCCAAAGTTTACTGCTTTTCTCAAAGCTTCCACTTCTTCCTGACTAAGTACAACATAGGACTCACCTTTTACGATCTCCTTTAAATAAAGGAAACAGTTATCGCGGCTGTGAACCGCATTCAAGATCAGACCTGTATTGTTTTTATCAAGAAGCGCCAATGCAAAGCTGAGTTTTCCACCTACATCATCAAATGCATCATACTTCTCAACGCCATATTTGCTGAACATTACATTCATATTTTTTTTGATAAAGCTGATGTCATGATCATGATCTTCCTTTGCTTCATACAGCCGGTCGATCTGTGCAAATTTTCTTACAAAAACTTTTTCCAGTGACTGTGCATCTCCGCCTCTCATAAACATCTTGTACTTCCGTTCCAAACGGCTGAGACGCATATTGCTACTCACCACATTGATCAGAAGAATGATGGTAAGGATCAGCAAAACAATGATCACAATCCCGGAATCAATTCCCATGCTTTCAAAAATCCCGCTCATTCTGCCTCCTATCTGATAGATTCGAACAGATCAATGATCCTCTCCAGTTCATCTCTGGAATAATATTCAATTTCAATTTTACCTTTGTTGTTTTTCTTTCGCTGAATGGATACCTTTGTTCCCATGATACCTTTCATTTTTTCTTCCAGGCTCTCATAAATGGCATCTTCTGCTGTGTTTCTCTCTGTTTTTACTTTTTTCGCAGGAGAAACCAGATTCTTTACAAGTTTTTCCGTCTCACGAACACTGAGTTTTTCATCAAAAACCTTCATGGCTGTTGTTTCCTGAAGAGCTTCATCAGAAATTCCCAGAAGTGCTCTCGCATGACCAGCTGAGATCATATCTGCAATTACCATTTCCTGAACTTTTGAAGAAAGCTTCAGAAGACGCATGGAATTAGTTACTGCAGTTCTGCTTTTGGCAACTCTGTCTGCGATTTCATCCTGTTTCAGGTGAAACTCTTCCATCAGACGTTTGTATGCCATCGCTTCCTCTATAGGATTCAGGTCTTCCCGCTGAATGTTCTCGATCAAGGAAATTTCTACGATTTCCTGGTCTGTAAACTCTTTTACAACAACAGGAACTTCCTTGAGCCCTGCCATCTTGGCAGCTCTCCAGCGGCGTTCGCCTGCAATGATCTCAAAATAATCCTTCTTATCGGATACCAACAACGGCTGAAGAACACCGTACTGTTTAATGGATTCCGAAAGTTCCAGCAGCGCATCCTCATCAAAATGTCTTCTGGGCTGATTCAGATTTGGTTCTACGCTGGAAATTTTCACAAGTCGTTCTGCGGCCGGATTATCTTTTTCAGTTGGTTTGTCTTTTTTTACAACTGCAGATCTTGTCTTTTTTGCAGGTTCCTTTGACGGACCGCCTGCTTTGTTCGGGATCAGTGCGTCAAGACCCTTTCCAAGGCCTCCTGTTCTTCTTCCAGCCATCACTCGCCCTCCCTGCCTATAACTTCTTCTGCCAGGAGGCGATAACTCTCTGCTCCTGTAGATCGTGAATCGTACAGATTGATCGGTTTTCCATAGCTTGGTGCCTCTGCAAGTCGTACATTTCTCGGTATGATCGTTTTGTATATATTCTGGTCCAGGTTTTCTTTTACATTTTCTACAACCTGAAGTGACAGATTTGTTCTGGCATCATACATAGTAAAGACCACGCCTTCGATCTTCAGTCTCTTATTCAATCGGTCTCTTACCAGTTCGATGGTATGTATCAACTGTGACAAACCTTCCAATGCATAATACTCACACTGAATCGGCACCAGAACGGAGGTTGCGGCTGTCAAAGCATTAATTGTAAGCATGCTCAGTGACGGCGGACAATCCATGATTATGTAATCATATTTCCGGCGAAGTTTATCCGTGATCTTTTTCAGAATAAATTCTTTATCCTCAAGATCAACCAGTTCAATTTCTGCACCGGAAAGATTCATATTCGATGGTATCAGGTCAACATTATCTACAACGTTCTTTATAATGGTATCCTTGGTCTCTGCTTCTCCAAGCAGCAGCTCATAAAGGGTGTTTTCTACTGCATTCTTGTCTGCGCCAAGTCCACTGGTCGTATTTCCCTGCGGATCAATGTCGATGGCAAGAACCTTTTTCCCTTTTTCAGCAAGGCAGGCCGATAGATTGATGGCTGTCGTTGATTTTCCAACCCCGCCTTTCTGATTGGCAACTGCAATGATTCGTCCCATTGTACCCCTCCTTTTTATTTTTTTAAGGGATTTTTACTCATTGGATATCATTATAACACTTTTATTTTTAAACTGCCACATAATGTTTCACGTGAAACAATAGAAAATAGGTTTTGAATTATTTTATTTATTGTGTAGTATACCCAAACTCATTCCGGACTAAACAGAAGTTTGACAGTAACAGTACATCGATTATAAAGTCCATCAACTCCGCATAAACTTCCAGTTTTATTTGCTGTCAATCAGACTATATATTTTACGCCATTACGCCATAAAAACGTACCGAGAAATGAAGTTCCCATTTATAGATATTTTGCTGAAATTGTTCTGATTTATCGTAATCTCGAAAATAATTCGATTTTCTCGGTATAGATATTATCTTTTATGGAACCTTGCACACTGCTACATAGGCATCGAAATCCCTTTCTTTTACAGCATTTATAGCATTTTCAAATTTTATCTGAACACTAAAAACATTACTATTATTATCAAGCGAACAAAAGTATCTGTAAACGCATTCGCAGTTCTACACTGAATAACTGCTTCGCGATTTACCAAAAGGACTACAAGCTACTCTTCCCTGATAAGAAGCAGTTTCTCAACCACTGCTTATCGTTTCTTGCAATTGAAGCCAAAAACAGGGGGACCTCCTGATTCGAGTCATACAAACAAAAGCATCCGCAGTTGCTACGCAGCTTTACACCGAATAACTGCTCCGCAGTTTATCAAAACTTGCTTGTACTCTTCCTGATACAAGCAAGTCACCAACCGCTGCTTATTGCTTCTTACACTTGAAGCAGGGGACCTCCTGACTCGATTAAAAACTATATCACGCTACCGTAAAGCGCATATGAGTTGTCGTTGTTGCGAAACATTTTTTAAGTCAAGCGGATAAAAACATCCTCCTCACTACTGCTCATAGCTTAATAAATGCTTCGCAGTTTATCAGAAGGAGACTGTACTTCTCCTGATACAAGCAAGTCCCCAACCACTGCTTATTGTAGTTCACAATTGAAGCAGGTGAATTACTTGATTCGATTAAAATCTATATTAAACCTACCATAAAACACATAAGCACGAACTACAGCTGTTTTTTATTTCTGCAATTGTCAAAGATGGGGTTATAACTCTTTATTCTTAATCTGTCTTCGGATGTTTCACGTGAAACATCATCCGAAGACAGATTATCAAACCAATATTCATAATTGAAGCAAGTGACTTCCTCGATCCGGTTAAAAATGCCATCAACGAAATCGATCCAGGACACGGTTTAACTTGTAACTGCAAGGGTACTGAACAGTTACGAACACATTATAAAATCAATGAGAAATATCAAAAAAAATACTCCGATATATTCTCTCTGGCATTATCTGTATCACGAAAGCATGTAAAAAATACAAGAAACTCCATCCACAAAATAATGTGGCTGTTATCTTTATATTCCCCAAAAGCATCTATATATAGTAAATGGAAACTTCTTTTCCTGGAGTGTTTTTATAGCGTGAAACACATGTATCTCTCGTGAAAAAAATATAATATTATGAAACTGGAATTTTCGATTTTTGTTTATTTTATTATGTTTACGAAAAATTTGCGTATTTATTTCATTTTTCTTTCAGCCCTGTTATATATTCGTTATGTACATGTTAACTAAAGACTTTTTCAAGCATAGTTTCATTTTGTAATATCCAATATAAAATGTATCTGAATAAGGTTCCGGCATAGAACTGGCATAAAATAAATTTCACTTAATAGGCTTTTTTCTTCTAAATCAAGCCGTAAAACGCTTCCCTGTCTTCCCTTTATCCCAGTCATGCGGACAAAAATTTTTGCATTCGATCATAGTTTTACACAAAATAGCTGTTTTACAGTTTATCAGGAAGAGTACAAGTATTTTCCCACCCACAGCTTATTGTTTTTTTGTAATCGAAGCAGCTACTTTCTTTTATTCGATCAATCAAAATTTCACATGTTTAAAGTAGGAACGGATCTATATTTTATCTTTTTGCCGTATGTGTGCAGGTGCACACTTTGCATTTCAAGGCTTTTTTATGTGTGTATACGTGTAAAGTACGTTTTATCGTACTTTTTTATTTAAAGTACTATAATTTGTACTTTAATACTTTTTTATTCGTAAATATCCTATTATTTCTCTTTATTTGCCAGTATTTTCTTTTATAAAGTCCTTTTTATCGTACTTAATGTTTGTGTTATTATCATTATCATAGTGTTCTCTTCGCAGAAATAATCTCTTATTTCTCTTTATTTCATCCTTACTCTTATATCGTTTTTCTATAAAATCCCCCATATTTTCCGCCTTACCCTCCATTTTTTCATATAAATACACATTTTTACTACATTCACTTAACTTGTTAATTCCCCATCCAGTTCACAAAAGCATCTGACCGAAATCATGGGGAATACTGATGACAGTATCTGGCAACTCGCCTTCAAGTGTGCAAACATATCTATCCAATTTGGGATCAAACGAATAAAAATACCCGTATTCACTACGCAGTTCTACACCCAATAGCTACTTTGCAATTTATCAGGACCGGCTTACAATGTACCCATAACAGTGGCCACATGAATTAGTGCAATACCTTGTTTTCAGACATACCCACTATTTCTTTCCCTGTTAAACGCCGTTGCATTCTTCCTAATACACGCCACCCACTGCTTATTACTTATTACTTTTTACTTTTTCGTAATTGAAGCAGGAGACTTACTGTTAACTGGTAATATTATCCTCCGAGTTTTTTTGTGAGCAAAGACCACTGAAAGCCCTGGACATACCATGCAAATTTATGTGATTAGCATAATTTCTGTGCATCGCGAAGTGTATTACCAAGAACGAAGTGATCAGTAATCAGGAAACTTCTTGATTTAATGCAAGCAGATAAAAGCATCCGCTTCACTACTTGCTCATAACCGAATAAGTGCTTCGCAGTTTATCCGAAGGAGCCTGCACTTCTCCTGATGCAAGCAAGTTCCCCTGATTATTGCTTTTCGAAATCGAACCAGGGGACTTATTTGATTCAGTTAAAAACACTTCTTCTCTTGCCTCATTTTCCCCTGAAATGCTATAATCCATAAAGAAAGCATCCGCAAACTCCTTGCAGTTTGCGGCTAATACATTGTTTCGTAAATAACTATACCAATCGCGTGGGATGTGGATTCGAATGTGCAGGTATAAAAATGCAGGCGTAGCTGGCTATGCTGAGGCTTTTAGATCTGTGCAGTCGGATTCACCAACAAGTAATTGGTATAGTTATTTCGAAAACAATGTACTAGTACAGCGAAAATTAAGTTTCTGCTATATTGACGTAGGATGATTTTCTCATATGCAAGGCGAAGGAATGAGGCGTAGCGGTGGCTACGGCGATTGACGACAACGCAGCATATGAAAAATCAGACAAGTCAATATGGCGGTTACTTAATATTCGCTGTACTAGTCATTTATCATCTGATTGAAAGGAATATTTTATACATGAACACCACAAATAATCGCAACGATTTCTATAAAAAACAATTAGACAAGACTTTAAATGGCAATGAAAAGATCGAAACTGCCATTGCAGCACTCCAAAAAGAATCAACCGAAGAAATGCTTGCTCATACTCTCACCGTGATCCGTCACAGAATGCAGGAGCAGGCACAGCTGATCATTGCTGTAGAACCTCCAAAAGGTGATGGAAAAATTTCTCTTCATGCGATCAAAACCAACGATGGAAAGCAATGGTGGGCTGCATTTACCAGCTTTGACGAAGAGTTAAAAGGCAGTGATAAGATCATGTCCACATTTACCGCAGATATTGATAAGATTTTTGCTTCTGCATTGCAAGAGCCGTCTGTTGAGGGAGTAATTCTCAATCCATGGAACTGCACACTGATGCTGAACAAAACCCTTATCAACATCATCCTCGGCAATCCTGTATAGCATCAGCTCTGTCGGATAACAAGTCCAATGTTTCACGTGAAACACTTGTATTTTACTGAAGGATAAAAGCATCCTCTTCGCTACTTGCTCATAACAAAATAACTGCTTTGCAGTTTATCAGAAGGAGCTTTTCCTTCTCCTGATACAAGTAAGTCCTCTGCTTATTGCTCTTCGCAATTAAAGCAGGGGACTTACTTGATTCGGTTCGAAATCTGATTTCTATGTATCATGAAGCGTATTGGCGATGCTACTGTTCACTGATAATATTCCGTAAGTTTTTTTTATAAACGAAGGTCGCAGAAAGCCCGAGACCATACCGCACCAATTTATGCGATCAACATAAATTCTTTGCATTGCGAAGCGCGTTACTGAAAGCAGAACGAACAGCAACTTAGCGATCATCGCCAAGAACAGAATGGACAGTAGCGTCAGCATACAATAACAAGGTTAGGGTTCCTACAAAAACATTGTAAATTTTTCGTTCCTGTCGTATAATAAAGCAAAGAAATATTCAGAAAAAATCAGATCAGATATCTGAATTACGTTACATCTGTCCTGATTATTTTTACGAATTCCAGGAGGCTTTTTAATGAAGAAAAATGGACACAGACTACTTACTCTTGCAGCTTTAGTCGGAACTGCCGCAGGTGTTATTCATATTGCTAACCGTTTCATAGATGCCACATCTCAGCTTAAAGATATGCTGGAACAGCCACACAGCAAAACCTATGACTGGCGTTTTGGAAAGATTTTTTATACAAAGCAGGGACATGGCACCCCTATTCTTCTTATTCATGATATCATGCCAGGTGCTTCCGGTTATGAATGGAATGCCATAGAGAAGCAGCTCGCAACCGAACATACAGTTTACACCATTGATCTTCTTGGATGTGGACGTTCCGAAAAACCGGATATTACTTATACCAATTTTGTATTTGCTCAGTTACTCTGTGATTTTGCCAAGAATGTGATTCGTGAGGAAACCGATGTTATTGCCAGTGGTTTCTCAGGTTCTTTTGCGATCATGGCTTACCGTAACAATTCCGACCATTTCCGCAAGATCATGCTGGTCAATCCACCAAGCTTCAGTTCCCTGAAGCAGGCACCTTGTAAAGACAACAAGCTCTTTAAGTATTTTATCGAGCTTCCGATTTTCGGAACTCTGATCTATCATATGGTAGCTTCCCGCGAATCCATCAGCAGTCTGTTTATGGAAAAGCTGTTCTACAATCCCTTCCATGTAACAGATACACTGGTAGACACCTATTATGAATCCGCTCACAAGGGCGGTTCCAACGCCAAATATCTGTATTCCAGCTACATTGGCAAATACCTGAATATCAGCATTAATAATGCCGTAGAATCTTCCGATGCATGCATCTATATTATTTCCGGAGAAAAAGAAGCTTCCGCTTCTCTTATCGCAGAGGAATATCAGAAGCTGAATTCTTCCATTGAAACCGCTGTGATCCCGGAAACCAGACATCTTCCTCATCTGGAAGATCCGGAACATTTCCTGGAACAGGTAGCTATTTTCCTGTAAAAACAACTTATGATCCGGCACCAAAAACAAAATTTATCTATAGTAATTTTGGAAATCAACGTATCAAAAGAACATTGTTCATGTTCAGAGCCGTTGAGCTTCATGCAGTAATTTGTGGAAATGCTATAAACCAACAAAAAGCCAATAAAAAAAGAGTACTGTTTCACGTGAAACATGAGTTTTCCCTCAAACAAACGTGAAACAATACTCTTTATTTTTTACCAGACTCACAGCATGCATCCGGACATTTCTCTTATCTAAGTGCCTGCTCCAGATACATGTGTGTTGTATTATCGATCAGCTTATGTGTCAGCTCTGCCATATGCTGTGTACTCTCCTGATTCTCAGAAGACAGCCATGTCTTGATCATTCCCACGCATCCATTCAAACAAAACGCATACGCATACTCAATATCACGGTTGTCTTTCGGAAGACGAATTGACAAGCGATGCAGCACTGTATCTGCGATCAGTTTTTCTATACGATTCACAAAAGCCATATCTCCATTCTTTCCAAGAAGTGCGATACAAATATCCTTATTATGATCCAGAATCGTAAATATCTGCTCAATAAAAGGATACGAACTCTCCTTATTATTAAGAGGATCCAGCGGATAGTCTGCCACCAGATGCATGATTTCCTCCATCAATTCAGCCTCTATGGATTCCAGCATCTGATAGATATCTGTATAGTGAAGATAAAATGTGGAGCGGTTGATATCAACTTCTTCCACCAGTTCCTTTACCGTAATTTCCTTAATACTCTTCTTCTGCATAAGACGGGCAAGCCCCGCTCGCAACTGTGCCTTGGTCTTACGTACTCTTCTGTCAACTTTTTCCGCCATCTTAATTCCCCCTGCAATTCAAAAAAGCAAGCACGTTTCCTCCACCTCAATCACCTGTTACTTACGATACTCTGCAACTGTCATACAATGCATAATGCATCCTTCAAACGAATAAAAGCATTCGCTTTCTCTACGCCGATCTGTATGATACCAGATATCTGCTGTTGTTAAGAATTGACAAGATCAAAATTGTTAACGACGCCGACCTACACGATACCAGATATCTGCTGCATATTTGTGTTGAAACATAGGAATCCTGTCTGCATTTAATATTACCAACTGCACATAAATTCAAAGTAAATAACGTACTTTTTGTCTATTATGCAGTTTTTTATCTGTAATAGACACTTCCATCATTTCCGTCTATTAATATACATTCAGTAAAGATTTAATGGTTGTATCTGTGGTATGTGTTTAGTATAATACATCACGTAAAGAAAATCAACACTTTGTTTGATAATGGAATATAAAGCTATTAATAGATTTTAATATGATTAATAGATCTCGTCGCCATTACTGGAATAAAGTTTGATTAATCAACTATGTTTGATAATACAATTTAATAAGAAAGGGATAGGTAATATGATCAAAAACGAATGGAAAAGCTTACTTCGTAACAAGCTCATGCTTATCGTCGTAATCGCCATTATCGTAATCCCGATCATCTATGCAGGTCTGTTTCTGAAATCCATGTGGGATCCTTACGGAAACGTAGACAGCCTGCCAGTGGCCGTGGTAAACGAAGACAAACCTGTCGAGTATAATGGCAAGACCTTAAGCATAGGTAAGGACATGACGGATGAGCTGAAAGACAACGACTCAATGGCATTTAACATTGTAGACAGCAAGACAGCAGAGGACGGTCTGGCCAATGGAACCTATTACATGGTTATCAAAATTCCGGAAAATTTCTCCGCAAACGCAGCCACTGTAATGGACAACGATCCAAAGCAAATGGAGCTATCCTATGAGACAAACCCTGGAACCAACTATATCGCCTCCAAGCTCAGTGAAACAGCAATGCTGAAGCTTCGTGATAACATTGCTTCCAAGGTTACGGAAACCTATACAGAAACCGTTTTTGATTCTATCTCAGAAGCAGGTGACGGAATGCAGGAAGCTGCAGACGGATCCGGAAAGATCGAAGACGGACTGAATACAGCAGCTGATGGTAACAAAACAATTACCAAAAACCTTAAGAAGCTTTCCACCAGTACTCTTACTTTCGTAAGTGGTGCTGACAGTCTCACCGAAGGTCTTAAGACCTACACCGATGGTGTTGCAAAGGTTAACGATGGTGCAAAGAGCCTGGACGATGGTGCAGATCAGCTGAACAGCGGCGTTGCAACCCTCACAGAAAAGGTTCCGGAGCTGACAACCGGTGTGGATACTCTGGATAAAGGTGTTCAGCAATACACCGCTGGTGTGGATGAGCTTAATAAAAATTCTGATGCACTGAAATCCGGTGCAAGCAGCCTGGAATCCGGTGCAAACCAGCTGAACAGCGGCGTTGCGGCTCTGACAGAAAAGGTTCCGGAGCTGACAACCGGTGTAGATACTCTGGATGAAGGTGTTCAGCAGTACACCGCTGGTGTGGATGAGCTTAATAAAAATTCTGATACACTGAAATCTGGCGCAAGCAGCCTGGAATCCGGTGCAAATGCATTAAGTGCAGGTATTGATACTCTTTCCGACGGAGCAACACAGTATGTAGCTGGTGCTGACACTCTTGCAGATGGAACTACCACCTATGTGGCTGGTGCTGGCAAACTCGCAGCCGGTGCCAAAGAGCTTGCAAAACTTGAAGACGGACTCACAACAGTTTCCAATGGTATCTCTCAGCTGAATACCGGTGTTACCAAAGGAACCGATGACTCACAGTCACTGATATCCGGAACACAGCAGCTGGAAAACGGACTGAAAGCCCTGAACGATAAGGTTTCTGCTCTGAAAGAGGGAACAACACAGGAATCCATCAACAAGCTTGCAGCCGGCCTTACTTCCGCAAAGGATGGTATGGACACAGCCGCAGCTGGTATGAACAGTGCTGCAGCTGGTATGAACAATGCGGCAGACGGAATCAACAACGCAGCCGGATATATCACTCAGGCCGCAGGTATCACAAGTCAGACCAGCAGCAGTATCACAGACAGTCTGATCCCTGCTCTCCAGAATGCAGGCACACAGTTCTCACAGGTAGGTGATCAGGTCAGCAACATCCTTACAGGATACGGACAGCAGACAACGGAGGCACTTACTGATGCAAATACCAAGATCGGTACTGCCGGACAGACAATGACCGATTTAGCAGCACAGCTTCAGGCGATTCAGGCAACCGCTTCTGAGGACGGAACCATTTCCGCAGCAGCTCTGAATGATGTGATCAACGCTTTAAACAGCGTAGCCGGTGGAATGACTGGCGTGGACGGTTCTTACATGAGCAGCTATTCTGATCAGGTTTCACAGCTTGCAGCTGGTGTATCCGGTCAGCTCTCTTCTACTCAGGAAAATCTGAATGCTGTTGCTTCCAAGCTTAACGAAGCAGCTTCCGGACTGACTCAGATCTCCGGAGGACTGACTCAGGGTGCCGGCACACTTTCTGAGGGTGCAACAACCATGACAGATGGTGCAAACCAGATGAGTGCAGGTGCAACAACCATGAGCGCAGGTGCAGAGCAGTTATCTGCAGCTACAAGTCAGCTTCCTACAGATCTGATCGCTCAGCTTTCTGCAGGTGTTACCCAGCTGTATCAGGGTGCACAGGCTGTAAACACAGGAACCAAGAACGTTTCCGCAGGACTTCAGTCTCTGGAAGACGGCACAGTCGAAGCCTTCCCGGCTGCAGCAGCAGGAATCAAAGCTCTGAACGATGGATTTGACCAACTGACATCTTATGATAAGCAGCTCAACGATGGTGCAAAGAATCTGAAAACAGCCGGCAAACAGATCACTGGCGCACTTCCGGATATCAAATCCGGTGCAGGTCAGCTGGCAGATGGTTCTAAGGCACTGACAGATGGAATCACAACTTACACCGATGGTATTGCTAAGCTTTCCGAAAACAGTGCTGCTCTTACAGACGGCACCAAGAAACTGGCAACAGGAGCCAATGCTCTTTCCAGCGGTGCTACTACTCTTGCAGATGGAACAAAAGCATTAGCCGATGGTTCCGGAACACTGACAACCGGAATCACAACCTACACCGATGGTGTTGCTAAGCTTTCCGAAAACAGCTCCGCTCTTACAGACGGTACCAAAAAGCTCTCAACAGGAGCCAAAACCCTTTCCAGCGGTGCTACTACTCTTGCAAACGGTACTAAGACATTAGCAAACGGTACCTCAACACTTCTCAGCGGTACCGAGAAGCTTGTAAGCAACAACAGCACACTTAACAATGGTGCAAAACAGCTTGCAGATGGCGCTGCCCAGATCCAGAGCGGTTCCTCTCAGCTGTATGATGGCTCCAAGAAGCTTGGAAGCGGTATGAAAGAACTGAAAGACGGTTCCAAGACACTGACCACAAGCCTCAGCGATGGAGCTACCACTGTAAAAGACAATTCAGCAAGTGATGAAACGATCAAAATGTTCGCAACTCCTGTTGTAAACGATGAAACAAAACTTACCGATGTCCCGAATAACGGACACGCAATGGCACCTTACATGATGTCTGTAGGCCTCTGGGTCGGCGCACTGGCATTCTGCCTGATGTATCCTCTGGCTCAGTATAAAGGCAAACTGAAATCCGGTTTCGCATGGTGGGCAAGCAAAGCTTCCGTCCTTTATCCGGTAGCGATCCTTCAGGGAATCTGCCTGATCCTGCTGTTACGTGCATTTAACGGATTCACACCTGCAGAGATGGGCAAAACCGTACTCTTCGCCTGCCTGACATCAATGACCTTTACCTCTATCATGTACTTCTTTAACATTACTCTTGGTAAAGTAGGAAGCTTCCTGATGCTGGTATTCATGGTCGTTCAGCTTGCAGGATCTGCCGGAACTTATCCGGTTGAGGTTTCACCTTCATTCGTTGCAAAGATCCATGCATACGTTCCGTTTACTTATACGGTCGATGCATTCCGTGCAACGATCAGCGGTGGCCGAAGCATTACCACTTCCATTATTGTAATGGTTGCACTGTTAGTGATCTTCACGATCCTGACAATCCTTCAGTTCAATCACATGACCAAGAGAAAGAAAGCAGAAAAAGTTGTTCTCTTCGACTGGCTGGAAGAAAGAGGTCTTGCATAATACTTAGTTACTGACAGAAGCTCCCCCGAACCTTCTGTTAGATATAGAAAAATTAAAACTGTACAGAAGCTCATCTGAGCAACTGTACAGTTTTTTTATGTTGTCTCCACCAATTCTCCACGCTACTATTATAGCAGCTACAGAAAATCAAGCGGATAAAAGCATCCTCATTTGGTTAGATCTGATCAGGCAAATCCCTGCACAGTTACGCAAAGCAAGCTGCGACAATTACAGTGACTTACCTGCAACATAAAATCTACGCATACATAAGAGACTTACATGCAACAAAAAATACAACCTACACCGATAAAAAGCCAGGCACCGCAACCAAATACCGTATCCGTGCATACCGCATCACAAACGGTAAAAAAATATACGGACCTTATTCATCTGTAAGGACCGTAAAATAACAGCAACATAAAAACACCCCGGAAAATCCTGATCTATGTGATGTCTCCGAATATCTGATCATCAAGCGGATATTCGGAGATCACCTTATTATTTACGGATCTCCGAGGTGTTTTTATTTATTTTCTTAATATTTTATTTTTCCGCCTCAGCTGTTGGTGTTGCTATGGCTTCTGTCTCTGTTTCACCGTTTACCATGGTTTCATATGCATTGAACATTTCTTTTACTGTCATTTTGTTTACAAGAAATACCTTGTCTCCAACGACAGCTGCATAATAGTTTGTGTCATATGTGTAGAAGGTAACGGTTGTCTGGTTCTTGTCAGAGTCTGTGAATACAGCGGTCATCTCCGGATCTGCAGCCGGTGTATAAGCGTCTGTCAGTCTCTTCTGTCCTGCCATGTTTATCAGCTTGTTGTAGAAGGTAGTAAAGGTTGTACTTTCTATTTCCTTACCATCCAGCTGATAGGTTGTTGTTTCTTTTTCGTTTCCGTCATCATCTGTGGATGTTTCACGTGAAACATTTACAGTACTTGTTGTTTCACCGTAAATAACCTGGAGCTGATCCAGATTTTTTACAGACAGATAATTGACGATCAGTGACCAGAGATCTGACGGCGTTTTGTCAATAACTGCACTCAGTGTATCTGTTGACATTGTATAGATCTGTTTGTTATCTACCGTTACATATCTGCTGCCATCTCCTGCCTCATCGCCAACGTAAATGACAAGCTGTTTATCCACTGTGGTTGTCTTGCTGTCTGCATCTTCTGAGCTGCTGTCCGTGTCAGTAGTGTCGCTGCTCTCAGAATCGCTCTCAGAGGCCATAGAATCGTTTTCTCCGGATTCTGTACTGTCTGTGCTGTCATTCTTCACCTCTTCCTGATAATCCACTGCAATCGTCGCATAGGGCTTATCAAGGCCATACTGGGAAAGATCCTCTGCATTGTAGTTTACAAACTGGTCAAATGCAAAGCTTCCAAGTCCGGAGGTTACGTTTCCTGCTGCCGTTGTATCGGCAGACTCTTTATCGCTGCTTCCGTCACCGGAAACATCCCAGGTAGTTCCGTCGGAATTTTCTTCCAAGACATAGGAATCTTTATCCTCGCTGACCTGGACCTTTTTCACTGTGGAAGAATCAATTGTCGGGAAATCTTCTCCCTGTGCATAATCGTAAAGGGAATCCATAAACGGAGACACTGTGTCCGCTGCCACTACATATACCGTGCTGTCATCATCATCCCTGGAAATGTAATACTGATTCGTAGACGTATTCTCATCTCCGATGTTGAGTTTCGTTGTCCCATCAGCGGTATCAACAGTTACCGTGTTAGATGGGGAATCCAGTCCATATTCCGTAAGATCCTCCACATCCTCCAGGACTCTGTCCGCTTCCACCTTTTCGATGGCGGAAGCTGCGGAATCCAGAGTTGTCTGATTTACAGGAAAAGCAGTCTCATCCTTTTTCACCCAGGAATCATCTTTTTTCTCAAAGGTCACTTCCTTCTTGTCTACGATAAATTCCAGGGATTTAATGTCATCCGTTTTCACGGAAAACACTTCTGTTTTGCTTTCCTCTTCGCTGCTCTCTGTCTTTTCTTCTTTGGATACGTAGGTGTTCAGTCCCACATAAACGCCGCCGAGAACTGCCAGAACAACAACTGCTGAAACAAGTTTGGTCGATTTTTTCATTATGCTTTTCTCCTCTTAAACCAGATCAGGAATCCTGCAACAAGGAACACTCCCGGGATCAGACCAATGGTACAGATCTTCCAGAAGGCTGCATCATAATCGGTTACTGTCAGGCTTGTGGACTCAAGGCTCTTGGATGGAATAGAAACGGAATTGCTGTCGTCTGTGCTGGTCATCCAGTTTAAGGACTCCAGAAGGAGCTTTTCATTTCCGCCGGATACCATCTGGTTTACCTGGCTCTCCATCAGATTTGCTGTGGAGTAGTAAACGATCTGTGTTTCCTTATCATCATCCAGTTTCTCAGTGATAGCAACACCAAGATCAAACGGTCCGTCTACATCTCCGTCTTCCTTTTCGATATTGCTGCTCTGCATATTTGTTTTGGAGTAAGCCTTGTCAGAGGTTGTCAGGATACTGTCGATGGTTACGGTATCTCTTACATCATCTGTTTTCTGAATGCCCTGTGCATACGGTGCCAGTACGTAGGAGCCTGCAGAAGCTGTCTCAGAGCTTGCATCTGTGCTGTTGACTGTTGGTACAAGATAATATGGCATCTGCATTCCATAATGCTGATTATCACCCTCAAATACGATTCCCTCTGCACACTTTACACCATAGTTTTCAAGAACCGCATCAAAGTTCGGCAGATCATCCTGTGTATAATCCGAGAAGATCATAGCTTTTCCGCCTGCCTCCAGATAATCCAGGAGCTCTGTTTTTTCTTCCTCGGAAATATCGCTGGTCGGAGATACGATCATCAGGCAGTCTGCATCATCCGGAACCTTTCCCTCTGTGAGAAGGTTCAGCTCCTTAATATCAATGTTTGCTTTCTGGATATCTTCTTTAAAGCTGGAATCCAGATCTTTTTCTCCGTGTCCGGATAAGGTGTACATGATCGGAAGATCCTCGGATGTTACATAACCGATCGCACTTGTGATCTGTCCTTCTCCATCAAATCCGGTAGTAGTCTGCTGCCAGGTATTATAGTCTACTGAAGAGGAATACATATCGTTGTAATTGATAACCTTGTTTCTGTCGCCGCAGACTACGATCAGGCTGTTTGACGCAAGATCATCGGTTGTATATTCCGATGCAAATTTCGGATTTACAACAGGGTCTTTTACCTCAACTTTAATATGCTTGGACTCATCTTTATAACGTGAAAGCAGATTGGAGATCGTGTCGTCCTCAGAACCGCTTGCCGCGATCTGATAAATGGTAACATCCTTATCCAGTGCCTTCAGTACCTTCTTTGTTTCATCACCGATGGTGTAAAGCTTGGATGAGCTTACATCCAGCTGTGAATATTTGGATGGGATCGCACCGACGATCATATTGATCACAACCACGATCACGATAAAGACTGCTGCCATAGCCATGCTGTAGGAACCATTTTTGATATGTTTTTTGCTGATGGTGCCTACCAGCTTTTTCGGATCCGGTTTATGTTTCTTTTTGCCGGAGTCCTGTGCGGTCTCCGGTACGGCTGCCTCGCCTTTATTTTTCTTAAATTTCTCACTGAATTTCATTTCCATTCACCCCCTAGTTCCAGCGTCTCTTCTGAATGGACTGCATGGTAAGGAACAGGCAGATCGCAATAACAGAAATAAAATAAACGATTCCTGTCACGTCAAACACGCCTTTTGTAAAATTATCATAATGTCCGCTCAGGTTAAATACGTTCAGTACCTTCTGGATACCACCCTGGAAAATACTGGATTTTACAACGTATACGATCACAAGGGCAATCTCTCCCACAGCTCCGATCACTACAGAGATCAGGACATTTTTGATCATAGTATAAATGATGATCGCGATCGCCACGATCAGAAGTCCGAATGCCACTGCAGTTGACATGGAGGTCTGTGAAAAGAATGAGGAAATTCCGTTCATCATATAGAAGGCGAACAGGAATACAAACGTAAGTACGGCTGCAATTACCTGGCTTTCTGTAAGCGCTGACATAAATACACCGATCGCCAGATTCGCGCATCCCAGAAGGAAAAATCCCAGGATTCCGGTGTATGCGGAAGCATAGGAAATCGTTCCGAACTTACTCATGATCAGAGGATAAACGCACATGATCACGACCGGAATGGCAAACACAGCTACCAGTGCAAGATATTTTCCAAATACGATATCCCATACAGATACCGGTGCGGTCAGAAGAAGCTGATCCGTTTTCTGCTTGCGCTCTTCTGCAAGTACGCGCATGGAAAGGATCGGCACACCGATCAGGAACACAAAGGTCAGTGCACTTAAGGTAGTTTCAAATTTTGAATAGCCGCCTGAAAGCTGATATGCGGAAAAATAAATTCCGGTCAGCACCAGGACAAAAAATATGAAGAGATATCCAACCATGGAGGTCAGATAGCTTTTCAGTTCTCTTTTAAAAATCGCTGTCATGACTGATCCCCCTCTTTCTCATCAGAAGCCTTCTCTGGTTCCCCGTTTTTTTCTTCCTGAGTTTTTTCTTCTTCCGATGATCTGTCTTCTACCGGTTTCCACTGTGAGCTTTCCGGTTTTCCGGCGGATTTTTTCTCTCCTTCGGTAAGCTCAAGGAATACATCCTCAAGGGAAACTCTCTTAACCTGCATCTCGTAGATTGGACAGTTCGCTTTTGCCATAGCGTAGAAGACTTTTTCACGGATGTCCACATTTTCCTGAATGGAAAGTTTTGTTTTCCACAATTTTTCATCGCTGTCATAGGACATTTCCACTCCGGTTACGCCTTCGATCGTTTCCAGAGCTTTTCGAATCGTGTCTTTCTCGCCTTTTACCTTCATAAGGAGGCTGTTGGAGCCTGCTGCCAGACGTTCCAGATTATCCGGTGTATCGCTGGCTACCAGCTTTCCATGGGAAATGATCAGAACATAATCACACACTGCTCTTACCTCGGAAAGGATATGGGAGCTTAGGATAACCGTGTGCTTCTGCTTCAGGCCTTTGATCAGGTCACGGATCTCGATGATCTGCTTCGGGTCAAGTCCTACTGTCGGCTCATCCAGGATGATCACTTCAGGATATCCTAGGATTGCCTGTGCAAGACCCACTCTCTGGCGATAACCTTTGGAAAGGTTTTTGATCAGACGGTCTTTCATGTCTGTGATCTTTACCATATCCATGACTTCTTTTATCTGCTTGTCTTTTTGGTTTCTTGGGATTTTTTTCAGATCAGCCGCAAATTTCATGTACTCAAGAACAGTCATGTCAAAATAGAGCGGCGGCATTTCCGGCAGATAGCCGATACATTTCTTGGCTGCCTCCGGTTCCTCCAGAATATCATGACCATCGATCATCACTTTTCCTTCTGTGGAAGCAATGTATCCTGTGATCATGTTCATAGTTGTTGATTTTCCTGCACCGTTGGGGCCCAGGAATCCGTAAATTTTCCCCTTTTCGATCTGAAAGGAAAGATGGTCAACTGCAGTATGATCACCATACTTTTTGACCAGATTACTTACTTCGATCACTTTACTCTCCTCCTTTTATTCTCAGGGAAATACTTTTTTTAATTATCGATTTCCCATTTTATAAGATGCCAGAGGCAAAAGGTCCTGAAACTGAAGCCCTTGACTCTGGCGTCTTTTCAATACCAATAGAAAATGCCCCTGGATGAAACAGAGAATGGGGGAAATCCAGGGGCATCTCTATCGGATTATAGTGTAAAAGTAATTTGTGATAAAAGTAGGATAAATTTGTGATAATTTTGTGAAACTCCCGGACAAAAAAATCTCCTGTCGGACAGATTTTGACTTTGTTCGACAGGAGGTAACTTATGCCAGTGGCTCTCTGAGCGGTGTTCCGGCTTTTCTCGGATATTTGCCTGGGGTGTTCTTTACCTTCTCGATAATGACCAGGGAGCGGCCAATCTCAGATCCCGGAAGGTCAAAGTACTGAATATCCCTGATCTTTCCACCAAGGATCTTTACTGCTTTCTCTGCTGCTTCTGCTTCTTCCTTTACAGAACCGGATTTATAGGAGACAAAAAGCCCTCCGACTTTTACATACGGGAGACAGTATTCAGACAGGGTTGCAAGTCCGGATACTGCTCTGGATACGCAGAGATCATATTTTTCTCTGTAGGCTTTGTTTTTTGCATATTCTTCAGCTCTTCCGTGAATGGCGGAAATCCCCTCCAGGCCCAGGAGCGCAAAGGTTTCTTCCAGGAATTTTACTCTTTTATTGAGGGAGTCCAGAAGGCAGGCTTCCACCTCCGGGAAGGCGATCTTCAGGGGAACACCCGGGAATCCGGCGCCGGTTCCGATGTCCATAACGGTTTTTATCTTACCCATATCTACAGCCTTGACGCAGCAGAGGCTGTCCAGGAAATGTTTCACGAGAACCTCGTCAAATTCTGTGATACCGGTGAGGTTCATGACTTTGTTTTTTTCTACAAGATATTCGTAGAATCGGATAAACTGGTTTTTCTGCGTGTCACTGAGTGTGATTCCAAGCTCCTCGCAGCCTTTTTCCAGGATTTCTAAATTGTACATGCAGCTTCCTCTCTTATTTTCTGTGTTTTATTGTTATTCGTTGTATTATCCGTGTTTATGTCCGGATCTGCTTTCCAGATATACAAGAAGCACGGAAATGTCAGCCGGGGATACACCGGAGATACGGGACGCCTGACCGATGGACACCGGTCTGTAGGCTTCCAGCTTCTGGCGTGCCTCAATGCGGAGGCTTCCTACATCTTCGTAATTAATGTCTTCCGGAAGCTTTTTCTGCTCCAGTTTCTTAAACTGCTCTACCTGCTTCATCTGGCGGCGGATGTAGCCATCATATTTGATGTTGATCTCTACCTGCTCACATACATCTTCCGGAAGCTCCGGTCTTTCTTTATCGATGGGTGCAAGCACCTTATAGTTAAGCTCCGGCCGACGGATCAGCTCTGCAATGGTGGTTCCGGATTTCAGAAGGGTACTGTTCAGAGATTCCAGAAGGCTCTGTACCTCTGCAGAACCACCTACAGTTGCATGTTCCACTCTCTCGATCTCTTCCTGGATCCGGCGCTCTTTTTCCTGTAATTTATGGTATGTCTCATCATCAATCAGGCCGACCTCCCAGCCTTTTTTGCGAAGACGAAGATCTGCGTTGTCCTGGCGGAGGAGCAGACGGTACTCAGCACGGCTTGTCATCATTCGGTACGGCTCATGGTTCTCCTTTGTTACCAGATCATCGATGAGAACGCCGATATATGCCTCTGAGCGGTCCAAAATCAGCTGTTCCCGACCTTTTACCTCCATAGCTGCATTAATTCCCGCTATGAGGCCCTGAGCGGCTGCTTCCTCATATCCGGAGCTTCCGTTAAACTGTCCGCCGCTGAAAAGGCCCTTGATCTTTTTGAATTCCAGTGTGGGATAGAGCTGGCGCGGATTGATGCAGTCATACTCAATAGCGTAAGCATTTTTTACGATCCTGGCGTTCTCCAGACCCGGTACGGAATGGTACATCTCGTACTGAACATCCTCCGGCAGGGAGCTGGACATTCCGCCGATGTACATTTCATTTGTGTAAAGACCTTCCGGTTCGATAAATACCTGATGGCGTTTTTTGTCTGCAAAACGAACTACTTTATCCTCAATGGACGGACAGTAACGTGGTCCGGTTCCTTCGATCATTCCGGAATAAAGGGGGGATCTGTCCAGATTTGCACGGATGATCTCGTGTGTTTTTTCGTTTGTATAGGTCAGCCAGCAGGATTTCTGCTCGATCTGTACAGATTCCGGGTCTGTGGAAAAAGAGAACGGTACGACTCTTTCATCTCCGAACTGCTCTTCCATCTTAGAATAATCAATGGTGTTTCCGGCGATTCTGGCCGGAGTTCCTGTTTTGAAGCGGAACATTTCGATCCCCAGCTTTTTCAGGGAATCCGTAAGGTAATTGGCTGCCTGAAGGCCGTTCGGTCCTGTATAGTTGCTGACGTCGCCGTAAATGCAGCGGGCCTTGAGGTAGGTTCCTGTACAGAGGACTACAGCTTTTGCGTGGTAGGTGGCTCCTGAGAAGGTTTTTACACCGGTGATGTGCCCGTCTTCTACCAGAAGCTCGGTCACTTCACCCTGGCGGATGGTTAAGTTCTCTGTATTTTCCAGTGTCTTTCTCATTTCTGTGCTGTAGGCCTGTTTATCGGCCTGTGCACGAAGGGAATGGACTGCAGGGCCTTTGGACTGGTTGAGCATTTTGGACTGGATGAAGGTTTTGTCTATGTTTTTACCCATTTCCCCACCGAGAGCATCCAGCTCACGGACGAGATGCCCTTTGGAGCTGCCGCCTACATTGGGGTTGCAGGGCATAAGGGCGATGCTGTCTACGCTGACTGTGAACATGACTGTGTTGAGCCCTAAGCGGGCGCATGCCAGTGATGCTTCGCAGCCTGCGTGGCCGGCGCCTACTACTATGATGTCGAAAAACTGTTCCAGATTTTTCATGCTTTTTCTCCTTTATTTTTTCTCTTATTTTTCTCTTATTCTTTTTCTTTGTTTATTGTGTGGTTGGTTTTTGGTTTTATTTTTACTTTCTTGGCAGAGGGCCTGGTTTTTTTGCTTTGGGAAGCTGTGGAAAACCGCAAAGGGGCCGTAAAGCCACGGCCCCTCTGCACACCCCTCGGGCTTTTTTTTAGGAGTTCTTGGGTTGTGGTGTGTGATACGGTGTTGACTTTTGTCTGTATGCTTCGGTATTGGATGCGGAACGTTGTGCCGAGGGGGTTGCAGTGGAACTGTAATGAGGTTCTCGACGTGCGATGCACGTCTGCGGAATTCTGCAATCCATGTGGCGTACAGCAGGGAGCCGCAATCTATGCGGCATATGCGGCCGAGGTTCCACAACCCATGCGGCATATACGGCCGGGTCTCCGTAATCTATATTATGCAACAATATATCCTACAGAAATATACAAAGTTCCGTTTGATACATTTCGGCTCAGTGTCGAATTGCCAGTACAGAAGCATACAGGCACAAGTTAGTTTCTTTCAGTTTTCCACAATCGCTGCACTATATAAAAAAGGCCCAGGGGTGTGCAGAGGGGCGCGGCCTTGTGCCCCTTTGCGGTTTTCTCACATTCCAATGTGATCTACCCTCTGCGGGCTTCCGCAGTCCATGTGGCATACAGCAGGGAGCCGCAATCTATGCGGTTATACGACCGGAGTTCCGCAATCCATGCGGCATATACGGCCGGGATTCCGCAATCCATGCGGGCATTCGGCCGGGGCCTCCGCAGCCCATGCGGTTATTATTTCCCCATACAAAATTTAGAAAATATCTCATTAACAAGGTCTTCCCCAAGTGATTCTCCCAGAATCCGTCCCAGACTTTCGTATGCATCTGTCAGGTCTATAGAATAAAAATCCTCCGGCATTCCGCTTTCTATGCTATTTTCTACCAGAGAAAGACTTTCCTGTGCTTTTAAAAGCTCCTGTCTGTGGCGTTCATTGGTGATGTAGACTTCATCATTGAAGTCAATCTCCCCACTGAAGAACATTTCCCGGATTTTTTCTTCCAGGTCTGTGATCCCGGTTTCTTCTTTTGCGGAGATTGGGATCACCGGCTGGTTTATTCTGCTCTTTAAATCCTCTATATCTATAGCAGATTCAAGGTCTGTCTTGCTGTAGAGGACAATTGTCTTTTTCTCTTGCAAAATTTTTATGATTTCTTCGTCATTTTCATCTAACGGTACGGAGGAATCTACGACATAGAGGATCAGGTCTGCGTCTGCTGCCATTTCCTTGGCTTTGGATACGCCGATTTTCTCTACGATGTCTTCTGTCTGGCGGATTCCAGCTGTGTCAGCGATCTTTAATGTGATCCCATGCAGGTTGATATACTCTTCCAGTACGTCTCTGGTGGTTCCTGCGATATCGGTCACGATGGCTCTGTCCTCTCCCAGAAGCAGGTTCAGCAGAGAAGATTTCCCTGCGTTCGGCTTGCCCAGGATCACGGTACGGATACCTTCCTGTATGATCTTTCCGTCTCCGGCTGTTTTTAACAGGTTCTGTATTTTTTCTTTTTCTTCTGCTACGATCTGCTCTAATTCTTCCGAATATCCTGTCAGATCATAGTGCTCCGGATCGTCTAATGCCGATTCAATGTACGCTATATGGTACAGTAGTTTTTCTCTGATATGCTGTACATTTTTTCGGACTGAACCTTTTAATTGTCCTACAGAGTTCTTTAATGAGTACTCATTTTTGGACTGTATCACGTCCATAACGGCCTCCGCCTGGGAAAGATCGATCCTTCCATTGAGGAATGCACGCTTGGTAAATTCTCCCGGCTCGGCAATAATGGCTCCGTTTTTCAGCACAGTTTCCAGTACCTTTTTCATGGCTAAAACGCCGCCGTGGCAGTCAATTTCTATGGTATCTTCTCCTGTGTATGTCCGTGGTCCGCGCATGGCCATGACCAGTACTTCGTCTACCATTTCTTCGTTATCATAAATATATCCATAATGGATGGTGTGGCTTGGGACGTTTTTCAGAGATTTTTTTCCACCCTTGGAACGGTATACTCCGGATGCGATCTCAAAAGCCTCCGGGCCACTGATCCTGACGATCCCGATTCCCGATGCGCTCATGGCTGTGGAAATCGCAGCAATCGTTGTCTCTTCCATTTTTCACTCTCCTTTGTCAAACGGATAAAAGCATCCGCTATATCACACTGCAGCTGATCGCTGCCATGCCGTTTATCCTGGTCCAGCGGATAAAAGCATCCGGTTAAACGCAAAAATGTTACTCCGGAAAAGCTTTTTACACGCAAAAAACACGTGTTATTCACGCTTTCACCTAGAATAACATCTTCTGTCAGTTTCCATATTTATAATGCTAGAGCGTGTTTGAAAAAGGCTTTCTGCAAGATGTGCGTCACACTTTGTGGGAGATTTTGTCCGGATGAAGGCGCCGTAGCGGGCTACGGCAACTGAATTCGGGCAAAATATACCGCAAAGTGGGGCGTGCAGATTGCGGGAATGATTTTTCAAATACGCTCTAATCTCTGCATTCCGGATGTCCGCTGCAGAAATATCTTTTGTTATTTGCTCTTCAATGATTATAAAGAATTGTTGCGGAGATTGCAATGATAATTTTTAATTTTCAGTTCCATACAAAAAAGCCGTACCTACGGAGCTTACGCTCCGGGATACGGCTTATGGCTTTACCGGTGGATCATCAATTATTGCGTTTCAGTTTTACTACTACATGTCTGTAAGGTTCTTCTCCCTCACTGACTGTCTCTACATAGCGGTTGCCCTGCAGAGATGCATGGATGATCCTTCTTTCGTACGGATTCATCGGTTCCAGAACTACCGGTTTTCTGGTTTTCTTTACCTTGAAGGCGATTCCTCTTGCAAGGTTCTCCAGAGTTTCCTTACGACGGCGTCTGTAGTCCTCGGTATCGAGTTTTACACGAATGTAGGTAGACTCGCCTTTGTTTACCACAAGGCTTGTCAGATACTGAAGAGAATCCAGTGTCTGGCCTCTTTTTCCGATGAGGATACCCATATCCTCACCTTCAAAATCCACATCCAGAGAACCGTCTGCAGTGTTGTATTTCGATGTGATCTCCACTTCTCCAAGATCCATGGAACCGAATACGTCACGAAGAAATACGACTGCTCTCTCCTCAACCTCTCTGATCTTCTCCGGATCGCTGAGGATCTCTATCGGTCTGCCCTGCTTCGGTGCTCTCTCACGTGTTTCCTTCGGCTGACGCTCCTTTGGAGCTCTTGGCTGTTTCTCACGTGCAGGCTTTGCTTTGCCCTGGAAATCCCTTGCAGGTCTTTCCTTTGGCGCTGCTGCCTTTGCAGGTGCTTCTTCGGATGCCTTCTCCACCTGTACAGCTTCTTTCTTCACCGGCTTCTTCTCCTCTGCAGGAGCTGCTTTCGGTGCAGATTCTTTCTTTACATCCGGAGTAAAAGGCTTTTCTAATTTCTTCTCTTCTTTGATAGCGTCCAGTTTCACGGACTCTACCAGTTCATCGATTTCCTGCATATCAGAAACTGGCTCGATTCTGCGAACTTTGATCACGGCAGGTTTGCTGCCGATTCCGAAGAATCCGGAGCTGCCTTCACTGATAACCTGAATATCAAGCTGGTCACTGGAAGTTCCAAGCTCAAGACACGCTTTTGTGATAGCTTCATTCTTTGTTTTTGCTGAAAACTGAATGTAATCCTCCATTACGAACCCCTCCGTTCCTGATTATTTCTTCTTATTTCTCTCATCAAAGTCTCTTACGAGATTTGCTTTAGCTGTGATGCTGCCCGGTTTTGCACTTCTTGCCTTCTCATAAGCAGTATCAACCTTCTGTGCTCTGTCTGAAGCACCATTGTTTCCGCTGTTGCCCTTATTGATCACAGGTTTATTGATATTCTTGGCGGACTGATGAGCCTGATTGGTGATCTTCTGCGGCGGAAGTCCTTCCTTCGCACGCTTCGCTTCGATCTTCTTCATATTCTCATTAACCAAATCATCAATGTTCATCTTATCAAGATGACGATTGATTGCAAACTGCTGGGCACTTCGAACGACAGCACTGGCGATCCAGTAGATACCAAGACCAACCGGGAATGTGAAACAGAAGAATGCAGACATCAGAGGCATGACCATGTTCATGGTTTTCATGGAGTTTGCCATTGCGCTGGCCTGATCATTTCCGTCTGCCGGCTGTGTTGCAGCCTGTGGCATAAGCTTCAGGTTCAGCATCTGAGTTGCCCATGCAAGAACCGGGATCAGAAGTGCTACGATCGCAAGTAACAGAGAACCATGATTTTTGAAGAATTCCATGATATAGTACAGCGGCTGGTCTGCGATATTCAGTCCACAGAAGCCCTGCATCTTGGAAATATTGCCGGATGCTTTTGTGATCGCATCAGAAAATCCTGAAAACTGATTCATCTGTGCCAGCTCTTTCCACTGGGAAGGAGAAAGTGCATACAGAAAATCAACAATCGAGTTACTTGTAGCATTTCCGGCACTGTCCATAACGAGACGCACTCGTGTCATGGAATGGTCTGTGATAAACTGCTGCAGGATATCTGTGTATCCGTTTACAGCTAGCAGGTTGTCAACTACACCAGTAAAAATGTTCTTTACACTTCCAACGTAAGCAGGAATCCGGTAGATAACCTGATACAGAGCAAACAGAATAGGCATCTGAATGGCTAACTGTACACAGCTACCGGTTGGAGAAACACCATATTTCTGATAAACAGCCTGGGTTTCTTCGTTCATTTTCATCATGGAAGCCTGATCCTTTTTACCCTGATATTTCTTCTGGATCTTCTGGATCTCAGGCTGCATGATTGCACTTAACTTGGAGAATTTCTGCTGCTTGATCTGCAGCGGTGTCATAAAGGCAAAGATAAGAATACTGAAGATAATGATACAAAGACCAATGTTCTGGATTCCGAACAGGCCGTCAAGCATCTTATATATGCCATCCATGATCCATCCCATCACAGACGCGATCTGTCCGATAATAGGAGTTCCGGTTTTTGTTGCTAAAAACAGTTCCAAATTCATTTCCTCCTAGACTTCTTATTCAATTGTAAAAGTCCGGTAACTATTCATTCGTCCACTAACTGCGGAGGTACTGAACAGTTACAAATTCCGATAACTGCTCTGCCCGGGAAAAGGCTGAACAGTCACAAAATAATTCATGGCACAGGGTCATAGCCTCCGTGGGAAAAAGGATTGCATCGCAATATCCTCCATACCGCAAGAAGACTGCCCTTAAATGCGCCATATTTTTCGATTGCTTCCAAACCATATTGAGAACATGTGGGAATATAAGGACATTTCGTTCTCTTCATCGGCGATATATATTTTTGATAGAGCCTTATCATCTTAATCAGAAATTTCTTTATCATGTTCATTCCCTGTTATATGATGCTTTCTTGCAAGATGCAGAAAAGCACTCTCGATCTCGTGAAAGCTCTTGCCCTTGGCTGCGGCTCTCGCTACTACTACAATATCAAGGTTACTGTCAAAATCTGTTTCGTTGAGACGATAGCTTTCTCTGATCAATCTGGTGAGTCTGTGGCGAACCACACTGTTCCCTACTTTTTTGCTTACTGATATTCCCAGACGATTCTTCATGTGCTGATTCTTCAGCACGTACATCACCAGAAGCCGATTTGCGTACGATGTTCCGTTCTGATATACAACTTTAAAATCTTGATTTTTCTTTAAGGACTCTGATCTGATCAAACGAATCCTCCTTAATTAGATTCCGCCTGCGCGGATATTTCTCCGGATAGAAGAAAAGACCACATAAATGCGGTCTTGCAGCTTATGCTGATAACTGTTTTCTTCCTTTTAATCTTCTTGCAGCTAATACTTTACGTCCGCCCTTTGTGCTCATGCGAGCTCTGAAGCCGTGAACTTTAGCTCTGGATCTCTTTTTTGGCTGAAATGTCATCTTCATAGGTAAAGCACCTCCTTTATCTATTTTTAATTGTTATGAAATAACTTATCATTCAGAACATCGTTTCAATTATATAAATAAACCTCCTTTTCGTCAAGTAAAAATTGCAAAAAACCCGATAAAATCAAGGGTTCTATAAAATACCCCCACCTTACGGTATTTATTTTTTTCTCTTATGTGGAAAGCGCTTATGGTTTACGTAACATTATCCACATTTTGTGGATAACTTGTGGATAACTTGTGGATTGACCGGAAATCTATCCACTTTTTCGGAGGGTTTGTTCACATCGTTTTCAAAAAAACCCTTTATTTGCGGTATTTTTAAGGTGGATTTTTTTATACACATAATTCTTCCACATTTTCCACCAATTCTCGACTTATGGAAACCTCCAGGACTCTTATCCACAATAATCCACCCTAATCCACAGTAATTTCCCCACATTATCCACATTCTTTTCCCCAAAATCTCAAGGATTTTCCATTGCGAAAACCCCATTTTCATTGTAATATATAAAAGGATATCTATCTCCAGTCGCAGACTGGGGTTATTATAATACTCATGGGAGGAAAAAATGGACGCTGTTATTGAAAAATGGGAGGAGATCCTGCAAACTGTCAAATCTGAATATGAGGTGACTGATGTCCCTTTTAATACCTGGCTCAAGCCGCTGAAAGTTTATGAGGTTGACGGAAAGCTGATAACAGTGGTTGTTCCCTCTGAACAGGCAGCGATCGGAGTCAATTACATCAGTAAACGCTACAAAATACCCCTCCAGGTTACTATCTGTGTACTGACAGGCATGGAAGAATGCGAGGTTCGCTTCGTTCTGGAAAAAGATCTCCCCAAAAAAACAGAAAAAAACACTTCTTATGATAAACAGGTTCAGGATACACGTTACGAAGAGGCGCATTTAAATCCAAAATACACCTTCGACACCTTCGTTGTAGGAAGTAATAACAAATTCGCCCAGGCCGCAGCTCTTGCAGTTGCCGAATCACCGGGAGATACCTACAATCCACTGTTTATCTATGGCGGAGCCGGTCTTGGTAAGACGCATCTTATGCATTCCATCGCTCATTTCATTCTGGAACACGACGAAAACAGCCGTGTTTTGTATGTAACCAGTGAGGAATTTACCAACGAGCTGATCGAAACCATCCGAAACGGAAATAACACGGCAATGAGCAAATTCCGTGAAAAATACAGAAATATCGACGTTCTTCTTGTCGATGATATTCAGTTTATTATAGGAAAAGAATCCACACAGGAGGAATTTTTCCATACATTTAACAGTCTTCACAGTGCCAAAAAGCAGATCATCATATCCTCTGATAAACCACCGAAGGATATGGAAATCCTGGAAGAGCGCTTCCGTTCCCGGTTCGAGTGGGGTCTGATCGCAGATATCACGCTGCCTGATTACGAAACCCGAATGGCGATCCTTCATAAAAATGAAGAAATGAACGGCTACAACATCAGTGAAGATGTTATCAAATATATCGCTACCAATATCAAATCCAATATCCGTGAGCTGGAAGGTGCCTTCAACAAGGTCATGGCCGGAGCCAAGCTTGAGAAAAAGGAAGTAACTCTGGAGCTGGCAGAGCAGGCACTGAAGGATATTATTTCTCCGGATGAGAAAAAAGTGATCACACCGGAATACATCATCTCCGTTGTTGCAGAGCATTACGGAGTCACACCTGCGGACTTAAGCGGAAACAAACGAAACTCCAAGATCGTCATGCCCCGCCAGGTTTCCATGTATCTCTGCCGTGAGATCATATCCACACCTTTGAAAAATATCGGAAAAGCGCTCGGAAACCGTGACCATACCACCGTTATGCACGGTATCGAAAAGATCGAAAACGAATTGCAGAACGACGATAACTTAAAAAATACCATTGATATATTGAAAAAGAAGATTAATCCACAAGGTTAGGGAAGTTTTCCACATTACTGGTGTATAACGTGTTGATTGTATGTGGAGAGATGTGTACAACTTTTTTGCCAAAACGCGGCGGTAATTTTATCCCCGGATTATTCACATGCGAAAATACCACTTTTACACAAAGTTATCCCAACGGAAAACCCCTGAAAACATCAGGCCTGCGGGAGTTTTTCACAAAATCTGGCCCCCTACGGCGGTTACTGCGGATTTTTTCTATAAATATATTTATAAAAACCACAAATTGTTCAGAAAGGGAGTTATACACACTATGAAAATCATCTGCTCCAAATCAAGTCTGTTAAAAAGTGTAAGTATCGCACTCAAAGCAGTTCCATCAAAAACCACAATGCCAATCCTGGAATGTATTCTCATGGATGCAACTACAAACCAGATCAAATTTACCACCAACGATATGGAGCTGGGAATTGAAACCATCGTTGAGGGTACTATTGAAGAAAAAGGTAAAGTTGCTCTTGATGCAAAAATCTTCTATGAAATCATCAGACGACTTCCGGATAATGATGTTACCATTAAGACCGATGATAAATATGCAGCAACCATTACCTGTGAAAAAGCAAAATTCAATATCCCTGGAAAATCAGGAGAAGATTTTGCTTATTTACCGATGATCGAGAAGGATGAACCGCTGACGATCTCTCAGTACACACTGAAAGAAATGATCCGCCAGACTATTTTTTCGATTGCTGTAAATGAAAACAATAAGCTTATGACCGGTGAACTTTTTGAGATCAAAAATAACTGTCTGAAGGTAGTTTCTCTGGACGGACATCGTATCTCTATCCGCAAAATGTCCCTTAAGAAAGATTATTCTGACCGTAAGGTGGTAGTTCCGGGCAAAACTTTAAGCGAGGTCAGCAAGATCCTTTCCGGAGAAGTGGATGATCAGGTCAGCATTTACTTTACAAAAAACCATATTTTATTTGAATTTGATCAGACTATGGTAGTTTCCAGACTGATCGAGGGAGAATATTTCAGAATTGACCAGATGCTTTCCAGTGATTATGAGACAAAACTGAAGATCAACAAAAAAGAGTTCCTGGATTGTATCGATCGTGCCACACTTCTGGTACGTGAGGTTGATAAAAAACCGATCATCATCAACATCACAGACGATGATATGGAGCTGCGCATTGATTCTGCAATGGGTTCCATGAATGAAGAAATCGATATTGAAAAAGAGGGTAAGGATATCATGATCGGCTTCAACCCGAAATTCCTGATCGATGCGCTTCGTGTTATTGATGATGAAACCGTGACGATCTATCTTGTAAATCCGAAGGCCCCGTGCTTTATCCGTGACGATGAGGAGAACTATACTTACCTGATCCTTCCTGTAAACATCAACCAGAATCAGGCCAGATAAGACCTGGGGTAATGTGACCGTTTTTGACCGATTGTGCATGGGAATGCGATCGTGTTCTGGAAATTGTTTTATGCGTAAACTGCTGGAAGGGGGTATTTAAATTACCGCCTTCCGGTGAAATTTGTATTTGGGGGGATTTTAAATACCGCCAGGAGATCAGAAAAGATCGATCTGACGGAGAAAATACCCCGGAGATAAGAGGAGAAAAAATTGGAGATCAGAATTAAAGACGAATTTATCAAGCTTGGCCAGGCGCTGAAGCTGGCCGGTGTTGTGGAGGACGGCGTTGAGGCGAAATATGCCATCAATGATGGTCTGGTACTGGTAAACGGTGAGGTGGAGAACCGCCGTGGCCGCAAGATCCATCCTGGAGATACCATTTCCTACGATGGAAAAGATATTTATGTGATCGGGTGAAGGAATGTACATTGAATCCATCAGACTGAATAATTTCAGGAATTATGAGTCGCTGGAGATGAATTTTGATCAGGGCACCAATATTCTCTACGGTGACAATGCCCAGGGAAAGACCAATATCCTGGAGGCGGTTTATCTGGCAGGTACCAGCAAATCCCACAAGGGAAGCAAGGACCGGGAGATGATCCGCTTTGAGAATGAGGAATCCCATATCCGAATGATGGTGAAGAAGGGCGATCTTTCATACAAAATAGACATGCACCTCCGGAAAAACAAAGCAAAGGGAGTTGCCATCAACGGGCTGCCGATCCGCAAGGCAAGGGAGCTGCTGGGGGTGGTGAATCTGGTGTTTTTTTCTCCGGAGGATCTTAATATTATCAAGAATGGACCGGGAGAGAGAAGACGTTTTCTGGATTCGGAGCTTTGTCAGCTGGATGGTGTTTATATCACGGAGCTGGCCGGCTACAATCACATCGTGAACCAGAGAAACCGTCTTCTCAAAGACTGTTATATGAACCCCGGGCTGAAAAGTACCCTGGATGTCTGGGATATGCAGATGGTCGATTACGGAAAGAAGATCATCGGGAAGCGGGAAGCCTTTGTGGAGGAGCTTAACGAGATCGCAAGGGGGCTTCATAAGGGGCTTACCGGCGGGATCGAGGAGCTGGAGATCCTGTACGAGCCAAGTGTGACGGCGGCGGAGTTTGAGGATAAGCTTTCCCGGAACCGGGAGCGGGATCTTCGGATGAAGCTGACCTCCGTGGGACCGCACAGAGATGATTTCTGCGTAAAGGTCAACGGGATCGACATCCGGAGGTATGGTTCCCAGGGGCAGCAGAGGACTGCGGCCCTTTCCCTGAAGCTTTCGGAGATCTATCTGGTGAAGAAAAAAATCCGGGATACACCGGTTCTTCTGCTGGATGATGTTCTTTCGGAGCTGGATAGCAGCAGGCAGACATATCTGCTGGAAAGCATCCACGATATACAGACTCTGATCACCTGTACAGGACTGGATGATTTTGTCAGCCATCAGTTCAAGATCAACAGGGTTTTTCAGGTGGTAAAGGGGCATGTTTATATGCCTAAAGGGTTTTGACAAGCCCGTATGCATATGGTAAACTGATTCTGATTATGGAAAGTTGGTGAATATTTTGGATAAAGAGGAGTTTCGCGTTAAGCTGGGACAGATCAATAAGCTGGTCGAGACCCAGGATTACAAAGGCGCCATGCAGATTGTTGACAGCATTGACTGGCGTCGTGTGAAAAACGTCCGTACCCTTTGTGTAGTGGGTGAGATCTACGCGGCCAACAAGCGCTATGAAGAGAGCAAGGAAATTTTTCTTCTTGCCTACCACAGAGCGCCGATCGGCAAGAACATACTTTACCGTCTGATCGAGGTTTCCCTGAAAATGGGACAGATCAGTGAAGCCACAGAATTCTTTGATGAATACAGAGAAGTGGCAGGTAATGATAACAGCCAGTATATACTGAAATATAAGATCGCCAGAGCGAAGAATGCATCTCTGAATGAACAGATCCGTATTCTTGAGGAATATAAGGAGAAGGAATTTACGGAGCGCTGGTCCTATGAGCTGGCCAAGCTCTATTACAAGGCAGGAGACAAGCAGAAGTGCCTGGATCTCTGCAATGAGATGATCCTTTGGTTCAATGACGGAACTTATGTGATGAAGGCCCTTGACCTGAAACAGCGGATGGGTGTTCTCACTGGCGAAGAGAAAGAGAAATACGAACAGCGTTTTATCCCGAAGCTGATCCCGCCGGAAAAGGCGCAGGAGATCAGGGAGAGCAAGGAAGCATCCGGCGAGTATGAGG